>CAYQFV010000001.1:0-34477 GCA_964416845.1 uncultured Phycisphaeraceae bacterium
ATTGAGGAGAATTCTGTCACGCAGAAGGTCGCTCTGTTGCGGGAAAACTTCGAGAAGTGGGGTTCCATCGACGCGGGACGGCGTCATATCGACATTTCCGTCTTTCCTGACCGATTTGTGACTCGCGGAGTCGATTCCCCTGACGGGCATTGGTGACACGCCTCGACATCGTGAAATATTGATCGGGTTTGGCCGAATAAGTCTCGTGGGAGTCGTGCGATATGGAAAACATTCAGCACGTATTTGAGCCGCTACGGGCGATCATCGAGCGATACATCGACGTTGATGCTGCCGCCCCGATGTTGGTGGCTGGCCCTTGTGCGCTGGTTGCCGTCGGGCTGATCCTGGCGGTTTTGGGCGCGAAGATGGCTCGAATCAGCATGACGACGTCGTTCGCCATGATGGGTGTGGTGTTGGGCGGTCTGTTGGGGCAGAGGCTTAGTTGGTCGGTGTCGATCACGCCGATCATCGGCGGGGTCGTGTTCGGCGTCTGCGGGTGGGTTCTTTACCGCCTTTGGGTGGGACTTGCGACGGGTCTTTTGCTGGCGTTCTTGGCTGTGGGCAGCTACGGATCGAGCACGCTGCTTCCGCAGTTTGACACTTATGACGCCCCTCCGCAGATCATCACCGGTCCCGATCAGTCGTCGGCGACGTTGGGCGAAGCGGTCCGCACGATTCACTTGAATCCGGAATTCAAGGAGTGGTTGCGAGGCTTTTGGGGACATGCGACGGCGTCGAACAAGTCCATGGAACGAAATCTCGGACTCTTCGCGGCTGCAGCGGGGATTGTCGGCGTGTTGCTGGGGTTGTTGGCGGTCCGATTCACGTTGGTGATGGTGACGTCCGTTCTTGGTACGGGCATGCTTCTCGCCGGTGCGACGGCCCTCGTTCAGCAATTCCTTCCAGAATTCTACAAGGCTGGCAGTGCTCACCCGCAAGGGATGGGCGTCGCGGCCGGCACGTTGTTGATGGGCTCGCTGGTGTTGCAAGGCCTGTTGACGCGTACCGATAAGCGGCGTCGGGCGAAATCGGAAGATTCTTAGCGGTTTCGACGGTTGACCACTGCGAAGATGGATATCGTATCCTACAAGTTCACCGTCTCGTCGGGGGGTATGGGACATGGGAACTCTATTCAGCCAGTGGACACACTACGTTGAGATCAACGGCGGCGCGATGGGCTTGGTCCTGACCGCGTTTGGCCTGTGCTTTTTGGGGCTTGGCTGGCGATTCGAACGGGTCGCGCTGTCGATCGTGTATGGCTTGGTCGGGGTTGTGGTGGGCTTCCAACTCGGCGCAGGTCGATCCGACGTTTTTGCGTTCGCCATCGGCTGCGCGGTGGTGGGAGTTGGGTTGGGAGTCGCGTTTGGGCGACTCTCTGCTCCGATTCTGGCCGGCCTGCTGAGCGCGGTGGCAGTGTGGGCGATCCTGGACTCCTATCGGATTCCGGCGACGACGTTTTACGTGATCGTGGGTTTGGCGTTCGTTGCGGGATTGGGGATGGCTGTCACGAGGCATCGCGAGGCTACCATCGTTGCAACGTCGTTCGTGGGGGCGTTTCTCTTGATCTCGGGTCTGATCGCGATGGTGTCGGAGTCGCGGACGTTGTTGCCCCATTACCGGTCGTTGGCTGAAGTGGGCATCTTTTTTCCATTTGCGCTCGCCGTTCCGACTGTGTCGGGTGTTCTGCTGCAATTGGCGGCGTCTAACCGTAGTGACTCCGGCAGCGTGAAGGGTTGATTGGGGCGACGATTCTACGACGAATCCGTCAGGGGCTGACAGCGGTGAACGCGCCCACCACCGCGGTGGCGGCCATCAGAAAAGCAATCATCGTCTTGGCGACCATTCCGACGACCTGACCGACGGCTGCGAACAGTCCGACTTTCGCGCCTTTGGCTGCGTCGTTCGACACGGTCATTTCGCCGATGGCAGCGCCGGCGAAGCAGCCTATCACGCCGCCGATGATCGTGCCGATCAGCGGGAGTGGCACGGTGAAGAGGAACATGCCCAGTATTCCGCCGAACAGGGCATACCAGGACGCTTTGCGGCTTGCCCCTGCCTGTTTTGCGAGCACGGCTGACGAAACCAGTTCCACCACTTCCGCGACGACCGCCAACCCGACCAGCACCGTCAGCCATTGCCACGTCGGGCGACTCCAGCCGAAATGCCAACTGCACGCGGTGGCGGAGAGTACGATGAGCCACGTGCCGGGCAGGCGAAAAAAGGATATCGCCGCGCCGGCCACGCAGGTCAGCACGAGCCCGGTCAACCAAATCGTATCGATCAAGCGTCGACTCCTTTCGTTCGGGTGAACAGCCTACCGTCTGCCCGCATCGCGTGCGAACGCGCGGGGTCGGTCGATCGCTTGTGATTGCCCGATTCGGCGATCGGCCTTAAGGTGATTCGTGTGAAACGGTTCAATGTTCGGAGGATTTCGCTTTGACATCGGATCAACCACGATCGGCCCGCAGCAGCGTGATCGCTCTGATCACGGACATGATTTTCGCGAGCAAAGTTCGGGGGACGGGAGATCAGATCGCCGTTCCGGTGATAGTTTGCGGCAGCGTTGAATCGTTCCGTGCAGCCCTCGATAACTGTGAACCGACGCTGGCGATTGTCGATATGGCTGCGTCGGCGTCCGCAGCGCCCGAGGCGATCAGATTGGCCAAGTCTGCTACGTCCGTTCCGCATGTGATTGCGTATTGTTCTCACGTCGACGTGGACGCAGCGCGACTTGCCGAGTCGAGCGGTGCGGACGCGTGCTGGCCTCGATCGCGATTCAGTAAGGAGTTGGCTGCGTTGCTGGAACGTTTCTCCAATCGCGATCGTGCGCCGTAAGCAGCAGCGTGATGTCACAACGCAGCAACATCGTGTTTCTCGAACGGGAGTTTGACGACATTGATGGTTCGTGATCCGGCTGTGGCTGGTGTGTTCTATCCCGAAGACGCGCAACCCTGTAGCGACGCGCTCGACGCCTGCCTGGCGGCTGGCGTATCGCGTAGCGAGGTCGAAGGGCGTATCGTCGCGGGGGTCTTGCCGCACGCCGGTTGGGCGTGCAGCGGCGAGGTGGCAGCGTCGGTCTTCCGTGCCATTGCGTCCCAACGGACACCGGGAACGGTGGTGTTCTTGGGGGCGGTCCACAGGCCGAAACGTCCGGAGGCGGCAATTTTTCCGTCTGGTTGCTGGAACACGCCGTTGGGTTCGATCCGCATTGATGACCGGCTTGCGGAGCGCGTCATGGGTCATACGAATCTGATCGCGTCCGACGCGTATGCTCATGAACCGGAGCACTCGATCGAGGTGCACGTGCCGTTCATTCAGCGACTTTGGCCTGAGGCGACGCTTCTGCCCATTATGGTTCCTCCGACGGACCGGGCGTGTGAAGTTGGGGATGCGGTGGGGCGGACGCTGTCGTCGTATGGTTACGATGCGATTGTGTTGGCTTCTTCGGACTTGACGCACTACGGCAGTCGCTACGGATTCGTTCCGATGGGCGTGGGTGAGGCAGGGCTGGATTGGGCGAAGGATGTCAACGATCGCCGAATGATCGATCGGATGGTTGCGCTGGACGCGGAGATGATTGTGGCAGAAGCATCCGAGAACCGAAACGCGTGCGGGGCGGGCGCGGTGGCGGCTGCGATCGCGGCGGCGCGTTTGCTGGGAGCGGATCGCGGTCATGTGCTGCAGCACGCGACGAGTCGTGAAACGGTCGGATTGCCGTCTGATAAAAGCGCGGTAGGCTATGCGGGCGTGGTGTTCACGTCACCGTCGTAGCTGTATTGGCGGCGGTCAATGGCAACGGTCGATGTCTGAGCAACCGACTGATTTCGTCTGATGGACGACTTATGACCTTTCCGATGGGTGACGCATGATTCGAATTCTGGTGGCTGACAAGCTTGCATCGCAAGCGCTGGACCGGCTGAAGAGCACTGACGACGTTGAGGCGGACGTTCGGTTGGGGCTTTCCCCGGAGGAGTTGGCGGACGTCGTGGGCGACTACGACGGCATGATTATTCGCTCCAGTGTCAAGGTCACGGCGGCTGTGCTGGAGAAGGCGGGACGACTCAAGGCCATTGCGCGGGCTGGTGTGGGTGTGGACAACGTGGACCTTGCGGCTGCGACGACTGCGGGCGTGCTCGTGATGAACACGCCCGATGCCAATACCGTATCCACGGCGGAACACGCGCTCGCGCTGCTGTTTTCGCTGATGCGTCACATCCCTGATGCTCACCGCCACGTTGTGTCTGGTGAGTGGAACCGAAGCGCGTTCACAGGGCATCAGCTTGCGGGCAAGACGCTGGGTGTGATCGGCATGGGGCGGGTCGGGCAGGCGGTTGCGAAGCGGGCGTTGGCGTGCGACATGTGCGTGATCGGGTACGACCCGCTGATTGGTGCGAGCGTCGTTATGGACGGCGCGGTGAAGTTGGTGGGTGATCTCGACGAGATGTTATCGCGGTCCGACTGCGTGACGCTGCACGCGAAGGTCACACCCGAGACCCGCGGCATGATCGGTGCGGAACGACTGTCCAAGATGAAACCGACGGCTGTGCTGGTGAACTGCGCCCGCGGTGATTTGGTCGACGAGCAAGCGCTCGCTGACGCTTTGAACGGCGAACGCATTGCCGGGGCGGCGGTTGATGTCTATACGCAGGAACCCCCGGTGGGCAATCCGCTGCTGTCTGCCAAAAACATCGTGCTAACGCCCCATCTTGGGGCATCGACGACCGAAGCGCAGACGGCTGTTTCGCTGGAAGCGGCGGAGGAGCTGTGCGACTATCTGAAGAATGAAGAGGTTCGATCCGCGGTCAACCTTGTCGGGATGGTGGGCCATCTGTCCGACGTCGACCGACTTTACGTCGACCTTTCTCGCCGGATGGGCATGGTTCTTTCAGCGTGGTGTGCGACCGGCATTTCGCGACTGCGCGTGACGACTCGGGGCGACGCGGGTCAACGTTTGGCGACCGCGCTCGCTCGTCAGTGCATGGTCGAACTGCTGTCGCCGCACATCCACACGCGGCTGAATCTGGTCAACGCCGACGCTGTTGCGCGTGAACGAGGCATCGAGATCGAATCGGTCGCCCACGACGCGGCAGGCGATGTCGGGGACAACGTGGTGGCTACGATCGAGACGCGCGAGGGGTCGCATGAGGTCGAGGGAACCGTTTTCAACGATGGGCGGCCGCGCATTCTGGCGATTGACGGATACCGCATGGACATGGTGCCCGAACGCGTTCTGGTGCTCATTTTCAATGACGATCAGCCGGGCATGATCGGGCTGGTCGGCGGCGTGATGGGCGAGCATGCGATCAACATCGCGGACATGACGCTCAGCCGGCGCGATCAGACTGCGTTGATGCTTCTCAAGCTGGATCAAGTGCCCGACGACGCGATTCTTGCCCGGTTGCGGGAGTCCGCGGGCATCCATTCGGTGCGAAGCGTTCTGCTGCCGCCGCTCGACACGTCGGCGCGCAAACCGTGACCCCGCCACTCGCCATCGGTATCGATCTTGGCGGGACGCACATCAAGTTCGGAGTCATCGATCAAGATTTGAACATCATCGATCGCCGCACGGAACCCACCGAGGCTGACCGCGGTCCTGACGATGTGATTCGGCGTCTGAGTGACACCGCAGTCGATCTTGCGCGGAACCATCACATCATCGGGATCGGTCTGGGCACGCCGGGACCGATGAGCCCCACGCAGGGTGTGGTCTACCGTTGCGGGAATCTGCCGGGGTGGCGGGACGTGCCGCTGCGGGCGCGGGTCGGTGAAGCAACTCAACTGCCGGTGGTGATGGACAACGATGCCAACGTGGCTGCTTACGGGGAGTATCGTCACCTGGAGGATGACCAACAGGGAGATTTGTTGCTCCTGACGTTGGGCACTGGAGTCGGGTCGGGGGCGGTGATCGGAGGCAAGGTGCTGCACGGTCATTTCGAGAACGCGTCCGAGTGGGGACATCTGATCGTCGCACCGATGGGCAGGCCGTGTTCGTGTGGACAACGCGGCTGTCTTGAGCAATACGCATCGGCGTCGGCAATCGTTCGCATCGCACGAGAGGCGATCGAATCGGGTGCGACATCATCTCTGAAGGACGCGGTGTATGGCGGCGGGGTGCTGTCTTCTGTTCAGGTCGCCGACGCTGCCCGGCAGGGCGATGCTACGGCGGCGAGGGTGTGGGATGACGCGTGTTCGCACCTTGCGGTCGCGTGTGTGGCCATCCAGCACGCGCTGAATCCGCGGCGAATACTGTTGGGAGGTGGCATGGCTGACTCGGGGGCGCTGCTTGTGGACCGAGTCCGCGAACGCTTCGACACGCTGTCGTGGTCGCACAAAGCGGACACGCCGGAAATCGGCCTTGCAAGATTGGGCAACGACGCGGGCATCGTTGGGGCGGCGGCGATGGCGTGGGACGCGTTTCGCTAGGACGCGTGCGGCAGGCGCAGTAGCATTTCGCAAGCCGATCTTGCTCGCGCCATGCCGTGATTGAACGCGGACTAACTTCCTTCAGCGGGGGGAGCCGACCGTTCACGCAACTCCATCGCCCGCTTCACGACGTCGCTTGCGTCGGGGGGTGACCATGGGGTTAGGGTGAATTGGGCGGATCGTTCGTCGTGAATATGCCCAGGCCAAAGGACGTCGAAGAAGAAATCGATTGGGACGAATTGATACCACGGAGCTTTTAGCACTAAGTTGGTGTTGACCGTCTCGAAGCCTTCTTTGCGAATGATGACGCTGTAATCGCCGTACCAGGTGAAATCCGTTGAGACCGGCGTTGGGCCGACTTCTTCGTCGTTTAGAAACACGACAGCACCTTGCGGTTCGGTTTGAACGGTCAGGGTTCGACGTACGCATCCGCTCAGGGCGACCGCTGCCCACATGGTCGAAAGCATCGCGATGCACCACGCCGGCGACGAAAGGTTGTGTTGTCGCACCATCATGATCCCTCCAGTTCGCAAATCTCGGCTGACAGGCCGATGGTGTCGAGGACAGCCACCGTGCACCGGCCGTTCACCCATCCGCACGCTTCACCCGGATTGAGAAACAGCGTGCCGCCGTCTGTTCGGTTGACGACCTCGTGGGTGTGCCCGGTCACCACGATGTCAGCGATTTCGATGTCGCCGGGTTTGCACCATTCGATGAAATGGTGAACCAGAATCCGCCGGTCTCCAAGTTCGACAAACAGTGGTCCGTCGACGATCTGCGGTAGAACGGCTTTGAGCCCGACCCGTTCGCCGTCGTTGTTGCCGTACGTTACGTGCAGCGGACCTTTCCACTCGAGAAGCCGCCGCGCGGCGAACGGAGCGACCAAGTCGCCCGAATGGATGACCACCTCGACGCCCCGACGACGGAACAGACCCATCGCTCGATCAATGCAAGGTAGTCGATCGTGTGTGTCCGAAATGACACCAACCAGCATGATCCGTCGCTCCTGCTGCCGGTCGTTTTGTACAGCGTGGTCGGGTAATGAGCAAGGAGTAGTCCGTTTGAGTTACCTGGCGGGTGCGCGATTCGCGAGGGCGGCGGCTATCGGCTACGGGGCGAAACGGTCAGTCCTCTCGAACCCGTCCGGGATGACCAATTTGAATGAATCGTGATCGACCTTGACGTTGGGTACGACGTTCGTGAGCACCAGTTGTGTTCCGCCCGGTGCTGCGGGGGCGAAGTTGATCACTCGGTCACACCGGCGTGGCAGATGGTCCTTTGTTGAGAAGTACCAGACCGCTTCCCCACCTTGGCCGCGGTACACCACATGGATTTTGTAGCACTCCACGCCGCCGATTTTGACGAGCCCCTGGAGTTCGACTTCCCGCGCTTTGATTTCGTCGGCGAAGGGCGTCGGGTGGGCCCACTCTCGCATGTTGATCGCCGCGGCGAGTTGCCCTGTGCGGCCTAGCACTTGGCGGTCGATGTCGGCGTACACCGTCTTCTTCGATTCGTCGATGAGGTAGAAGATGTCGCCGTCCGACCCGACGGTGTACGCTTGGACGCCGTCGGACCCTGGGGGCTTCATTCTCGAGTGGCAGACGAAGCGGTTTGACATCGTTCCGTCGGCGTTCGCGGCGACGACTCGTCCCCGAACCTTGGGCAGTTGGTCCGCCGTCGTCCCGATCGGCGTGAACTCTGCGTCGTATCGCACCGACTTGACGTTCTTGGTGGCTTGGTCAACCTTCTTGAGAATCTCAATCGCTTCGGGCGATCGAATCGCGTGTTTGCTCTCCTCCTTCGAGGCATCGTTGTCTTGGGCCAATGAGGTGGCCACGAGGCAAAACCCTACGAAGACTTTGAGGACCGTGTTCATTGTGACACATCTCCTGTTCACAATTGATGACGTACGACGCCAAGTTTCGGGGGACCGATCATACCAGATGTTGCAGGCCGTTGTTCTTTGCTGAGGCGGCTGGGAGACAATTATCGACGAGTGGTGGTGTGCGATGTAGTATCGGCAGTCTCTTGGGGGTGGGCGTCGCACGAATTACGGGGTGGAGTTTGTCGAATGTGACGAAGATCGTTCGACGATCGGACAAAGTGCTCGCCATATGCTCTGTCGGCGAAGCTGCGATTGACAGGGGTGAAAGGAATGGCTGCGAATGTCGCAATCCTATGATGTGCTGTTGCGGAAGGCTCGGGAGGTCGGTCAGATCGAGTCTGTTGAGGCTTTGCTCGATTGGGATCAGGAAACGTACATGCCGCCCAACGGCATTGGGGCTCGGGCCGATCAACTCGCGATGATCGCCCGCATGGGGCACGACTTAAGTACGTCGGATGAACTGGGTCAGTTGCTCGATGAACTGGGTGACGGCGGATCGGACGTGTCGGCTGCGACGAATCTTCGCGAGTTGAGACGGAGCTATGCGCGAAAGACGAAGATCCCCAGCGCGCTCGTCGGGCGAATCGCAAGCACGTCGGCGATGGCAAAGGTGGCGTGGGTTGAGGCCAAAGCCAACGCCCATTTTCCGACCTTCGCACCCCATCTGAGCGAGTTGCTGGAACTGAAGCGCGAGATGGCTGACCTGATCGGGTTTGAGGGCGAGCGATATGATGCGTTGATGGATGAATTCGAACCCGGCGCGCTGTCGTCGGACATTGCCGAGTTGTTCGAGTCTCTCCGCGGGCCGGTGACTGAATTGGTGGCGGCGATCGCGTCCGCTGCGGAACAGCCTGATGTGTCGATTCTTCATCGAACGTTTCCGACGTCGGCTCAAGACGCGTTCGCTCGCAAGCTTGCTACTGCGATCGGATTCGATTTCAACAGCGGAAGGCTGGATGTGTCCGCCCATCCGTTTTGCTCGGGGACAACGCCGGGCGATGTCCGCCTTACCACGCGCTTCTACGAGGACTATTTCAACGCGTCGATCTTTGGAACGCTCCACGAGGCCGGCCACGGGTTGTATGAGCAGGGGCTTGATCCCGAGCTCATGTTCACACCCGCGGGACAGTCGGTTTCGCTTGGCATCCACGAATCACAGTCATTGATGTGGGAAAACATGGTCGGCAGGAGTCGCCCGTTTTGGGATCACTTTTATCCCGACTGCCGGGCGGCGTTTCCCTCTGCGCTGGGCGATGTTTCTCTCGACGCGTTCTTCAAAGCGATCAACGCGGTGCGGCCATCGCTGATTCGGGTGGAAGCGGACGAGGTGACGTACACGTTGCACATCATTCTGCGATTCGAGTTGGAGCGAGGCTTGCTCAACGGAACGCTGGCTGTTGAAGACGTACCCGATGCGTGGAACACGAAGATGCAGGAAGTGCTCTCGGTCACGCCGGGTGACGATGGCGAGGGCTGCCTTCAGGATATTCACTGGTCGATGGGATCGTTCGGCTATTTCCCGACCTACGCGCTTGGCAAGCTCTACGCCGCCCAATTTTTCGCGTCGGCCAAGCGAGCGATTCCGGATCTCGTCGAGTGCATCGGTCGCGGCGAGTTCGCACCGCTGTTGGACTGGCTGCGGACGAACATCCACAAGCGCGGGCGGCGGTATCTGGCGGCTGACCTGGTGCGCGAAGTCACCGGCGAGCCGTTGTCGACAGCCCCTCTGATGACGTATCTTCGCGAAAAATTCCTGCCGATCTACGGGTTGCAGTCCGTTTGATCGCGCTCATACGACGTTGACCGGCGGAGCTTGCGGTATCATGTTTCCAATCGTCCTGGTCATCGCGATGTTCGGTCATGCGGCGGCGGCGCTTCTGTATTCCCATCTCGTGGCGGACGAAGCGACGCGGAGCGTGGTCTACTTCGGTTCCAAGATCGTGGTCAACGCGATCCCCATTTTGTGGGTGTTCGGCGTGGAACGCGAGAGGTTTCGCGTCAAGCCGCCGACGAAACGCGCGATCGTCCACGGCCTGTGTTCCGGCGTGTCGATCGGCGTCGGGATCGTCGCGTTCTACTTTTTTTGCTTCGCGGGGCACGTGGATGTTTCCGGGTTGCGCGATCGGGCGGGCGCTTACGGGGCAGTGAACCACTTCTTTCTGTTCGCGTTTTTCCTGTGCGTGTTCAACTCGGGGTTGGAGGAATACTATTGGCGATGGTTCATGTTTCGAAAGCTGCGGCGGTCGATGAACCGGCCGGCAGCGGTCGCCCTGTCTGCCGCCGGGTTCACGCTGCATCACATCGTGGTGCTGGCCGCCTACTTCCCTCAACCGGAACTGGTGGCGGTGCTGTGTGTCGGCGTGTTCGCAGGGGGATGCATCTGGGCGATGATGTACGAAAGCCTCGACAACTTCTTCGGTCCGTGGATCAGTCATTTTCTCGTCGATGCCGCGATCATGATCGCCGCTTACGATATACTATTCGGTCTCTGAAACCGGCAAAACCCTGCGGAGCAAACGCGCATGATCCAAGGAGTGGTTAGAGGCATCGCTTATCGTCCCGATCATCTCAAGCCGATGGTCGAAGTGACCGCGCAGCATGCGAGTTCCGGGCGCGGGATTGAAGGTGACCGTCGAGCGAAGGGAAAACGTGGGATTACGCTCTTATCGGCCGAACGGTGGGCGGATGTCGTGCGCGAAATCGGACAACCGCTGCCTTGGCACACGCGGCGGGCCAACGTGCTGGTGGAAGGCGTCGACTTACTTCCCCTTATTGGCTACCACCTCCGGATCGGTGATCTCATCGTTAAGGTGTGGGACGAGACGCGTCCGTGCGACGAGATGGAAGAATTCTGCGTCGGTCTGAAAGAGGCGCTCAAGCCCAACGGACGCGGTGGCGTGCATGGGGAAATTCTTAGGGGCGGCATGATTCGAATCGGAGACGGTGTTCAGTTGATTGACGGCGTGGATCGTCGACGCACCTCAGCCCAGCCGCCGTCAGGTCGGGACGACCAGCCGTGATTTGATCTGCTGGAAAATCGCGCGAGTGGCCGTCGATCGGTTCAACGTATAGAAGTGGATCCCGGCGACGTTCTGGTCCAGCAATTCGTTGCATTGGGCGGTTGCATGGTACGTGCCGACGTGACGCACCGCTTCGGCGTCGTCTTCCACGGCTTCGATCTTCTTCAGCAGGTCGTCGGGGATTCGCGCTCCGCACATCTGCGTGAAACGCTTCACCTGATTCACACTGAGAATCGGCATGATGCCGGCGATGATGGGAACGTTGATGCCGGCCTTCTGAGCGCGATCGCGAAAGCGCAAGAAGTCGTTGTTGTCGAAGAAGAGTTGCGAGATCAGAAAGTCGACGCCGCTGTCCACTTTGCGTTTCAGGTGGCCCATGTCCTTGTCCGCATCGCGACATTCGGGATGGCATTCCGGGTAGCAGGCTGCTCCGATGCAAAAATCGTAGCGATTGCGGATGAAGGAAACCAACTGGTTGGCGTGCTCGAACCCGCCTTCCACCGGAACGAATTCGTCGTTCCCCTGGGCAGGATCGCCGCGTAACGCGAGCACGTTTTCAATGCCGTTGGTCTTGAGATTGTCCAGAACGCCGGCGATCTCGTTCTCGGTCGAGCCGACGCACGTGATGTGGGCCATCGCTTCGATCTGCAGGTCGTTCTTGATTCGTTCGACCAACTCGACGGTCTTCCGTCGCGTTCCGCCGCCCGCGCCGTAGGTCACGGAAACGTACGACGGAGCCAACGGAAGAAGCGACTCGACGGTCTTGTAGAGATCCCAGAATCCAATGTCGCCCTTGGGTGGAAAAAACTCGAAGGACAGCGTCGGACTGTGTTGGTCCAGCTCGGCTCGAATCCTCATGGCTGATGGTTCTCTCGTCGTTGGGTTCGGGAACGATTCACGGCCGCCGCTCAAGCTATCGCCATCCCGCTGCGACGCTCTTCACGCATTTTACGGAATCCCGACGCCCGATAGGTGATTCTAGCCTAGCTAACTCCATATCGTCAAACCACTTCCGAACCAATTTGGCCATGGAAGACCGCGTTGCGGAAAACGCCTCACCGAGAAGCGGAATTCGGACTATGGTTCGTTGGCGCGATGGGTGCTCGGGAAATGTCGGCATGATTTCCATCTACGGCAATGGTTACAAAGTTGATTAACTATTAGGTCGCCTGCTACTGCGCGATGCCCTTGTATGTATTGCGGGGACGCCAGATCGCCGACCAATCTTTCGGGAGATCGGTGATTTGGCAATGAACAGGCCACAAACAAGCCGCACGCACTCAGCGTTCAGCCTCGTGGAGCTGGTGATCGTGGTTGTGATCGTCGGCGTGATCGCGGCGATTGCCGTCCCTCGGATCAGCAGAGCTTCGAACGGGGCGATGGAGGTGTCGCTGCGCGCCACGGTGAGAAACGTGGCCACCAAGATCGCGCTGTACCATGCCGAGAAAGGGGTATCCCCCCCCCGATGTCCATCCCACCTGGTTTTCGCCGGGCAGGTTATCCAACCCGTACGAGCCTAACCATCCGAATCCGGTGTATCTCTCGCCCAATCCTGGCGACCTGCATCCGGTGTGGAAGACGATCCGGCCGGGAAGCACGTTCTGGTACAATCCCGCCAGCGGTATCTTTCGAGGAAGAGTCGACAAGAAGCTATCGGGGATGGAAGCCGTCGATCTGTACAACCGCGTCAATGGCACGGACGTCACCGCTTTCAACCAGCGAAACTGAAGGCGGGCGAGGGCGGCGTCCACTGGGCGACCGCGACCGTCGTCGGGGCGTTTGATGGTCGCTAGGATTTGACGAGTTCGTACAGCCCGCTTCCGGAGTACTTCAGCCTGCCTTGGGTGACGAGTTCGTCCCAGATGGCTTTGGGGTATTGATTCGGCGGCCTGATGGCCACGATGCCTGAACTGTTGCCGCCCGTCATCGCTCCGCCACCGAGTCCGGATTCGGCGTCGAGGCGTGTGAGCTTGAGACGCTTCTTGAAGGCTTTCAGAGCTCTCTTCAGGTCTTGAGCCGAGGGTGAATCTGATGCTGATGGGGAATCGGACTCGGACATGTCTTGTCGCTCCCTTCGGGCTGAGAGTCACTCTTTCGGTGAATGCTCATCGGCGATGTTACTCGGACGAAGCGATCGGCCGCAAGGGAGAAGCCCGACCCGTGCAGTTGGATCATCGAATTGATGGTGATGCCTCCTGCCGGCAATGGGCGTCAAGATGACCAACGCCGCATCGTTTTTCGGACTGGTCGCGAGGCGAACCGATTGCGTCTCGCTGGGATCGTCTCGGTCAAACTTTTGAGTGAATTCGCACATCGGTCGCGCCGATAGCAGCGCAGTGGTTCGTCGTCGTGTTTGTTGGGGGTGAATTCTTGGTCACGCTGCGCTGTCCCAACCTGACCTGTCGGTCGGTTCTGCAAGTACCAGCCAAGGTCCGTGGAAAGAAGATTCGCTGCGGTAAGTGCGGGGTCTGCTTCCTCGTGCCCGCAAAACCGGCGGAGCAGTCGCCCCCGCCACAACGCACACCTCGATAGTCCTGGTGGACTGCTCCAGAAAACCCGAGCCAGTTGTGCTGAGAAACGATGTGAGCCGGGCTTACGCTCGAGCGGTCCGTCGCCGGATCATTTCCGGTGGCGACGCTGCGATCACGTGGATCGCTCGATGGCGGCGCCTTACCGAGACACTGGCATGGTGAGCTTGGCGTTGGATTCGGGCAAGAGCAAGGCAATGGCGGGCGTGTTCAATTACTTTTGGGTTCGAGCGTGTGGACGGGTGTGTAGATGGATGTCTACTCTCATTGCGATTCCACACGAAACGCGAACAACGTATGACGTACACGGATGGGTGGAAATGGTTTCCAGATGCCTTCCGCGGTCTTATCAAGCGTAAGGCCAACCGATGGCACGTTGCCTGGCTGTGGAACAAACAAGCCACGCAGCGCGATCGATTCCCTGCCGCGGAGACACCGCGTCGGCCACGAACGTGAATCACACCGTGACAGGGCTCGCTGTGGTGGCACTTGTGTTGGCCGCGTGCGCTCCGCGTTCCCGCGTGTCGGACGAGTCCGTCACACGCTCGACTTCGTCGAAATCGAATCGTCGCAACGGCGCGGAATTGCATCGAATGTCGTCCGCGATGCGCTCTTCGATGCCGCCCAGCGCCTTCGACACCGGCGGCGACAGCGCGTCGCCGAGTGCGAACCGTTCGCCGGCCACACCATAAACGCGGGTCGTCGTCGGTAGCGTTCCGCGTTCTTGCGACAACGAGAGGATTGATCGAAGGTCCAACGACGGTGTGTTGCGCAATTCCAGAGACGGCAGCGAGTCCGCGTCGCGAGGGTAGCCCATCGCCCGCAGCGTGCCCGCCGTTGCCGAGTTGTCGGCGGACATCGAATCGACCAGCACCAGAACACGCGGCGAACAGGCTCCGTCGACGACTTCCCACAGCAAGCTCAGGTCGAACCCGACGCGAGCGCGATCACCAAACCGACGCGCGAGCAGGGTCGCCACCACGATGCCCACTGCGTCGTCGCCGCACATCCAATTGCCCGCCCCCACGATCACGATTTTGTGCTTCATGTTGCGATTCCCTTGATGCCGTGTCCGAAAACGCGGGCGCGTCGGAGCACGACCGCAATAGGGACCAAACCCACGCCGACGTTGCAGTCCCTGGGAAACCTCACACTGTTCCATCGGCCGATTCGCGTCGTGGGTTCGACCGAACTGCGACCGCTCAAAATACAAAGTCGAAACAGCTCGCACGCCGCGCCCGCTTGGCGCCAATGAGGTCGACGACCGCGATGGTCGGACGTTCGCCCAGTCCAAATCGGTGGCGTCATTATTCTCGAACACGGGAAGGAGGGATCCATCGCCATCGCCGCCAGCCGTCAACGAACCGGATCTTTCCGTCGTTCGGCATTTCCTACGAGTGCTCGGGAACGAGAACAATCAGTCCCGCCCGGCGTAACGTTTCCTCCACTGCCCGACCGGTTCGCTCCGCAACCCGCACGTAGAGCGTTGGCTCGTCGCCATCTTGGCGCATCGACGACACGACCGCGCTGAGAATCTCTCCATCGTATGTCTTCAGCGCCCTAAACGCGTCTCCCAGATCGATCCGAAGGTTCGGCAGAGCGACTTCAATGCGAGATCCATCCCGATCCAGGCCGAGGATGTGGTGGAACGCGTGAAGCAAGTCCTTCGCTGTGATGATCCCCACCAGCTCGTCGCCATTCATGACTGGCAAAGCATTGAACCGCCCGGCGAAAAACACACCGAGCGCTTCGTCCAACGTTGCGCCCAGAGCAATCGTCGTCGGATCGGGCGTCATGACTTCAGAGACCGACAGTTTTTCCGCAAGGGTCGCGTCAAAACCGATGGCGGAACGGATGTCGCGATCACTGATGATCCCCGTCAGTCGTGCCGAACCGTCAACCACCGGCAACTGAAGAATGTCGTGCCGCCGCAACAACTCCCGCGCAGTCGAAACCGCTTCCGCGACGCACACCGTCACGGGGTTGGAAGTCATGTACGACGCAACGAACATTATCGGTCTCACACCGGGGCTATAGATTTGGTACGCCCAGAATCGCCGCCAGTGCGGATAATTTGAAGGGTTTTTCCAGGCGAATCACCGCGGCGTCCGAAGACTTGCCTCGCACCGGCTCGGAAACGGTCCTTACCACTACCGCGTCCGGGTTTCCAGACCGGGCAGCTACCTCGACTCGATCGGTTCCGTTTTCGGGCAAGTCGCCCGAGACCACCACCGCGTCCACCGGGTGCGTCTCCAGAATCTCCAGAGCCCGCACCGCCGAATGTGCAACGAGTACCTCGAACATGGGGCTCAGGTAAGCCTTGACACTCCATCGCGTCAGTCGGTCGCGATCCACCACAAGCAGTCGGCCACACAATGGTTCTGCTTGCGACGAACCACTGAACGCGCTGCTTCGGTGCTTGCCCATGAGATGTATCCGCTGCTGCTCGACCATTCCCAACTTGCGACTGCACAACCCATGCCAACTTCCTGATCCGTCTTCAACGATCCGGAACCGCCGCCAACTTCCAACTTTCCGAGCGACCGCGAGGTGCAAACTACGCTTCGCCTTGGGCAAACAACAATGTCGAGCGACTCTGAAGCGGACATCGCACCTCTGCGCCAAATGCCACCACGGGTGGGCATTATCGCACAGGAGAACATGGATGACGTCCGCGGCTGCCACCCACACCGCATCCGCAGCGATTCGTTGATAGCACAATCTCGTTCGCAACAGCGTAGTCCGGAGGACGCCGGCAAATGCTCCAACACGGATCACGGCAGAAACCCGGCCACCGTAACTCGGCTCGTGGCATGATGATCCGTGCGAGCTTGGCACGGCCTCACCCTTCTCGTATGCTCCTGCGATAGTTCGTCTGACCATGTGAGCGATAATCGCACGAAGCGGGTCGCGCACTTGTCGACTTTGCGCCGACGCGCGCCACGGCGATTTGAGTGAAACTTGCGCAACAGAGTACCCGACGTGAATCAGCCTCTTTTTGCCGAAATGATGCGGTTGATCGCGTTTGGCGACGACGATGCCGCGAACTTGAAATCTCTCGAACCGATCGTCACCGCCGCAATCCCACGCATCGTCAATGAATTCTATCGCATTTTGGAAGACCACCCCGGCACGCACGCCATTCTCAACCGTGACGACGTCAATGTATCGAAGTTGAGAGAAACGCTCGCCGAATGGATCAGCCAACTGTTCGAAGGAACCTACGACGAAGCATACTTCCGTCGACGGGCCCGGATAGGCCACGCCCACATACGTGTCGCGCTTCCCCAACACGTAATGATCACCGGTATCGAAATCCTCTGGCAGCAATTCGCCCAATTGATTCAAGATGCCGATCCACCCGACGGGCTGGCCAAACGCCGATCCCTGCACAAATTGCTGACGCTCGAATTGAGCGCCATGCTCGAAACGTACAAGAGTCGCTACGCCGAAATCGTGCAGGAAAAGGAGCACAGCATGATGGAGGAGAAGCTCCATCGCGCGGAACGATTGGCCGAAATCGGGCAGCTCGCGGCTTCACTGGCACACGAAATCAAGAACCCCCTTGCCGGGATCAGCGGCGCGATTCAAGTCATTCGCGACGGCATGGATAACGACCATCAGCATCGCGAAATCATCGGGGAGATTCTCAGCCAGATCAATCGCCTTGACGCAGTGGTGAAGGACCTGCTCATCTACGCCCGCCCGGTACCACCCGAACTCTCGTACTGCAGCCTCAATTCGATCGTCCGCAGAATCCTGAACTTCATGCGAGAAGAGTCGGATGCCAAGCGAGCCTCGCTCGAGTTCACCACCAATCGTGAAGACCTCAAGATTCAGGCCGACCGCACGAAGATTGAGCAACTCTTGCTCAACCTACTCATCAACGCGGTCCAAGCGTCACCCGAAGGCGGCATCATCAAGGTTTCCACCGAGCAGACCGACGGGTGTGTCCGACTGTGCGTCGAAGATCACGGGCAGGGGATGAGCGAGGATGCCCGGGTAAGGGCGTTCGAACCGTTCTTCACGACCAAAGCGAAAGGCACAGGACTCGGTCTGCCGATTTGCAAAACCATCGTCGACACGCACGGCGGCAGAATCGCCATCGAAAGTGCCGCTCAAAAGGGCGCGCGTGTGACCGTCGAGTTCCCGCGCGTACAACGTTAGATCCTCCGGAGCAGACGCACCATGCCCATCAGCGTGCTCATCATCGAAGACGAAAGACTCATTCGCTGGTCGATCCGGCAGAAGCTCGAGAAGATCGGCTACACGGTCGCCGAAGCCGACTGCGGAGCCGCCGCAGTCCAATTCCTCGACAGCGATGTCTACGACGTCATTCTCCTCGACCACAAGCTCCCCGACACAACCGGGCTGGACATTCTTCGAAATCACCAAGACCGGAGCGGCGACACCGTTGTCATCATGATGACCGCCTACAGCAACGTCGAGGATGCCGTCGAAGCGATCAAACTCGGCGCGTTCGACTACATCTCCAAACCGTTCGACATGCCCCTGTTGCTGTTGACCATCGAAAAAGGGCTTGAAACGACCAGATTGCGACGCGAAGTCCGGGCACTGCGAGACCAACAACGACAACGCTTCGGCGGCGAACGCATCATCGGACAGCACCCGTCCATGCAGCAATTGTTCGACATGATCAACAAGATATCCCAAAGCGGAGCGTCCACCGTCTTCCTCCGCGGCGAAACCGGAACCGGCAAGGACTTGGTCGCCCGCGTCATCCATCATAGCTCCGACCGAGCACCCGCTCCGTTCACCAACATCACGTGCACCGCCATCTCCGAATCACTCCTTGAAAGCGAACTCTTCGGGCACGAACGCGGCGCGTTCACCGACGCAAAGACTCAAAAGAAAGGGTTGTTCGAGATCGCCGACGGCGGAACCGTATTCCTCGACGAAGTCGGCGACATGCCATTGGGCTTGCAGGCCAAACTACTGCGATTTCTGGAAGAGCGCATCTTTCGACGCGTTGGCGGGACCAAGGAAATCTCCGTCGACGTCCGCGTCATCGCTGCCACCAACTGTGACCTGGAGCAAGCCATCCGCGACGGCCGCTTCAGACAAGACCTCTTGTTCCGACTGAACGTTGTCCCCATCTACCTTCCTCCCCTCCGCGAACGTGGCGAAGACATCCGCCACCTCGCCACGTACTTCGTTATGACGTTCGCTCAGGAATTCAAAAAACACATCGCCCGCATTGACAACGACGCGATTGCGAAGCTCGAAGCATACCCTTGGCCTGGCAACGTGCGCGAAATGCGGAACGTCTGCGAACGCGCTGTACTGCTCTGCAAATCCGAGGTTCTCGGAACCGAGGACATTGTCGTCGGCCGATCGCAACATCTTGCAACCGCCGCCGCGGACCTGTTTTACACGCTTCCACCCGGGGGGATCGACTTTTTCAAACTCGAAGGTCAACTCCTGAGACAGTCGCTCGCCAAAACCAACGACAACCAGACCAAAGCCGCCAAACTCCTCAAGCTCACCCGCGACACGTTTCGCTACCGCCTCGAAAAACATGGCCTGCTCTAACAGCCCAGCCCGTAGTCGTCCCCCCACTGCTTCGTCGACGCATCGAGAGCGCCCCGCGTCCCTATCCGGCGGCAGCCTCGCTCATTCTGCGACGGACCGCCGCGAAGGTTGCATATGAGAATCATCGGTGGTAAATGGCGATCTCGCGTGCTCACGTTCCCTGCAACGTCCAGGACGCGTCCCATGCCGGATCGAATCCGCGAGGCCATTTTCGACATCCTTGCATCTCGATGGTCGATGCCGGGCACCGTACCGAACACCGTCGCCGCTGATCTGTTCGCCGGAAGCGGGAGCATGGGACTCGAAGCGATGTCGCGCGGTGCAACGGGGTGCGATTTCATCGAGCGCGGTCGGTTGGCGTTGTCAGCCATTGGCGAAAACCTGCGTCGCCTCGACGCCGGCCCCGCAGGACGTATCATTCGCGGAAACGCTTGGACCATGCCGCTGGACACCCCGAGGCCTTCCAACGCGTATGGCCTGATCTTTGTCGACCCGCCGTACGCCGACAGCAGCAAGCAGAGTCGCGTCGTGAATCTCCTATCGGATTTGTATCGAGCGGGTTGGGCCGACGAACGCAGCGTCATCGTCTTGCATCATCGCGATGATACGCGGTTCACCGCCCGTGACGTCGACACATGGCGAGCGTTTGATCGGCGAACATACGGGTCAGCCGCCGTCACGTTCATCGACGCGCCTGTCGCGTTGCCCGATGAGCAGGAGGTTGCAACCCAAGCGCCGAAGAATGACGAGGTTCACGGTACGGACGAACTCGAAACGTGACGATGATGGCAGCGAACGCACGAAAAATCGCCGGACAGATCATCGAAAAGCTGCAACGCGCAGGCCATGTTGCGTATCTGGCCGGCGGGTGCGTGCGTGACGAATTGTTGGGCATCAAGCCAAAGGACTACGACATAGCAACAGCAGCCCACCCGGCAGAAGTGGAAAAGCTGTTCAAACACACCGAACGCGTCGGCGCCCGGTTTGGTGTCATACTCGTCCACGGTCAAGGGATTGCCGTCGAAGTGGCCACGTTTCGTTCAGACGGACCGTACGTCGACGGCCGACATCCACAGCACGTCGTGTTCGGAGACGATCGCAGCGACGCTCGCCGACGGGATTTCACGATCAACGGGATGTTTCTGGATGTCTCCGACGGGCGCGTCATCGACTACGTCGGCGGGCGCGACGACCTGACGCGACGTGTCATTCGGGCGATCGACGACCCCGACCGACGTTTTGCGGAAGACCATCTGCGCATGCTGCGCGCGGTTCGCTTCGCGGCGAGGTTAGACTTTGAAATCGCCCCCACGACCTTCGCGGGCATGATCAAACACGCTCACTCATTGCTCGACATCAGCCCCGAGCGCGTCCGCGAGGAACTACGGATGATTCTAACCGGCGTCGGCCGCGCTGAGGGTTGGCGATTGTTGATATCGACCGGCCTGGCGGACTATTTGGTCTCGGGCGCGTCGTGGTCGCGAAAACCAGCCGCACTGGTCGCCCGGCGGTTGGACGCCCTGGCCGAACCGATCTCGCCACGCGTTGCGTTCGCTACGATCTTTGAACCGTTCGGAGCGACCGCTGCGGATCATCTTTGCCGCCAACTGCGATGTTCCAACGATGAACGACGCGACGTCGTTTGGCTGCTGTCGGAGCTTCCCCGAGTGCGTAAACCCGACGACCTCGACCTTGCGGATGTGAAGCTCGTGATGGCCGACGAACGATTCGACGACTTGATGCGGCTTCTCCGTGCAGATCTCGCCGCGACCGGCACGACCGACGATATTCACGCCGCACTCATGTCGCGATGCAACGGCATCGATCCAAGCACCGTCTCACCGCGGCCGCATGTGACGGGCGACGACTTGCTCGCCCGGCGCGTCCCGCAAGGTCCCGCCTATTCGAGATTGCTCAGAACGCTGTATCGCAGCCAGTTGAATGGTGAACTGCCCGATCGCGCGACCGCGTTGAAGCGGCTTGACGAATTGATCGAAGAACCTGGTCAGTCAGCGGATCAAACCTTGGGCGAGTAGCTTCTGCGCCCAGGCTTGTATCCTGATGACCCTCAGACCGAACTTTTCCCCGCACTTGACGGCGTTCCCCGTTCCGATCGGCACGTTGTTGGCAACCAGATCGAGATCAGCGTCTGCGGCACGGTCAAACTCGATGATGGTGCCGACCGTGATGTCCAGAATCTTCCGAACGTCCATCTCACACTCAGCCAGCCGAACCCGCACCGGAACCCTGATGGGCAGAAGTCGCCGAAGGCTCGACTCGGTAGCGCGCAGCTTAAATTCGGCAGGAAGAGGCTTCAGCTCTGCTTTATTCTGGCTATCGGAAGGAGAGTCGGCCACCCCGCCAGGCCCCTCCGTCGTTGCCGACGCGAGAAGCGCATCCACGTCGCTCTGATCCAGAATCTTCATAACTACACCATTCTGCGCGCACGCCAGGACTCGACTGGCGATTTCCAGCGTTGATATCGGCAGAGTGAGAAGACGTCCTTAGGAGTCGAGACTGCGTTCAGTCGCAGCGCAGCAACGAGTGCGAAGTGGAAACGCGGCGGGAAGAATCGGCACCCACCCGCCACCATGGCGCAAAAAACGCCCTAATCGAACCTGCGGGCGATGATACAGGCGTTGTGACCGCCGAAACCGAACGAATTGCTCATGGCGGTGCGGATTTTCAGATCGCGGGGCGTGTTGGGTACGTAGTCCAGATCGCACCCTTCTCCTGGTTTGTCGAGGTTGATCGTCGGCGGTGCGACGCTGTGGATCATGGCTTTGATGATGGCGACCAACTCGACGCCACCGCTGGCTCCCAAGAGATGCCCCATCGCGCTTTTCGTGCTGCTGACCGGCGTTGTCTTGGCTGCGTCGCCGAGAACGCGCTTGATTGCCATCGTTTCAGCCACGTCGCCGAGCGGCGTGCTCGTGCCATGTGCGTTGATGTAATCCAGCTCATCCGGGGCTACGCGGGCGTCACGCAGAGCGGCGAGCATCGCGCTGGCGGCGCCGTGGCCATTCTCGGACGGCTGCGTGATGTGATTCGCGTCCGACGATCCCCCGTATCCAAGCACCTCGGCGAGAATGTTGGCGCCGCGCGCCTTGGCGTGTTCCAGCTCTTCGAAGACCAGAATCGCCGCCCCTTCGCCCAAGACGAATCCGTCTCGTTCAGCGTCGAACGGGCACGACGCCCTCTCGGGTGGCACGTCGCGGCTGCTAAGGGCCTTCATCGCCGCGAACGACGCGAGGCCGAGCGGAGTTAACGCTGCTTCCGACCCGCCGGTCATGACGATGTCGGCCAAGTCGCGACGGATGACGGCCAGCGCTGCTCCCATCGCGTCGGTCGCCGAAGCGCACGCGGTGGACACCGAATGGGACGGGCCCCGCATACCGAATTCGATCGACACGTTTCCGCTGGCAGCGTTGACCATCAATTTCGGGATGGTGAAAGCGGATACCCTGCCAGGCCCCTTGGTATTCAATCGCTCGTTTTGGGTCTCAATTTCAGCGAGTCCGCCGATGCCCGACCCGACGATGGCCCCTGCGCGATCTGGGTCGAAAGAATCGCTGCTCAGACCTGCTTGGGCGTAGGCTTCGCGGGCGGCAACGATCGCGAAGTGCGAAAAGCGGTCCATACGCTTGACGAGTTTGCGATCGATGTATTCCGTCGCGACGAACCCGTGACATTCGCCTCCGATGTGGACATCGAATTTACTCGTGTCAAACAACGTGACCGGGCGCACACCGCTGGTGCCTTTGATGAGGTTGTCCCAAAAGGACTCAGCGGTGAATCCGATGGGCGTCACGGCACCCATACCGGTCACCACGACTCGTCGCTGCGACATAGGGAATTCTCGAAATTGGTGCGACCGGCGACTACGTGCTGGCGAGCTGGCCCTGGATGTACTCGATCGCCTGCCCAACGGTTTGGAGCTTCTCCGCCTCGTCGTCGGGAATGTTCATATCGAACTCGTCCTCCAGCTCCATGACAAGTTCAACGGTGTCGAGCGAATCAGCGTTCAGATCGTTGACGAACGACGTCTCACGCCGAATCTCAGATCGCTCCACGCTCATCTGCTCACTAACGATGGCCATTACTTTATCTTCGATTTCTTCAGGTGTTGGCACTGATGAAACCTCCTGTTGCGAGTTCCCAATGCACGCCCGACGGGGGCGGAAGCTCTGGAACTATACAAATCCTCCGTTGGCGACGCAACAGCCCCGATGGCGACGTCCCAACGATGTCGGCGACTACATTCTCAGGCCGCCGTCCACGACGATGACCTGCCCTGTGATGTACGAAGCAGCCTCGCTCGCCAGAAACGAGACCACCGATGCGATTTCCTCCGCGCGACCGAATCGCCGCATCGGGATCATCGCCTTGAACGTGCTCTTGATGTTCTCCGGCAGCACGTCGGTCATGTCCGTCACGATGAAGCCCGGCGCGACCACGTTACACGTCACGCCGCGTTTGGCAAGCTCCTGCGCAACCGACTTGCTGAACCCGATCAGGCCCGCCTTGCTGGCTGCGTAGTTGGCCTGGCCTGCGTTCCCCGTAACACCCGAGATGCTCGCAATGTTGATGATTCGCCCTTTTCGGGCCCGCACCATCGACCGGCACGCCAATCGGGTCATCCAAAACGCTGATTTCAGGTTGGTGTTCAACACGTCGTCGAACTGGTCGTCTTCCATGTTCATGACCAGCCCATCACGCGTGATCCCGGCGTTGTTGACCAGGATGTCGATGCGCTCATGCGAGTCAACCACCGCCCCGAGAACCGTTTCCACAGCATCACGGTGCGTCACATCGAGCACTTGCGGAATGACCTCACCCTTTGACGAGTCGGCCTTGGCGGCGGCGGCCAATTCGGCGAGGGCCGATTCGTTGCGGGCACAGGCGATCACCCGTGCACCCGAATCGGCAAGCGACAGGGCAATCGCTCTGCCAATGCCGCGGCTTGCTCCCGTGACGATCGCGATTTGGTCTGTCAGGTCTTCCATGAGCTAATCATTTCATTTCGATGCGGTCGATTGGGCCAACGCGACATCCAGTCCGGCGACATCGCTGACGTTGATCGTGTTCATCTTGCGATTGATCTTTCGCATCAATCCCGTCAAGACCCGGCCCGGGCCTACCTCCACGAACCGATCGTGCCCCTGCTCGATCAGCTTTTCGATCGAGTCCTGCCAGCGAACGGCGTGGGTGACCTGCCGACACAGGGCGTCACGAATCGCGTCGGGGTCGCCGTGGGGGCTGGCATCCACGTTGGCGAGAACCGGGCATCGGGGCACGCTGATGGGCGTGCTGTCGAGCACCTCCCGCAGCGCAACCGCAGCAGGCTCCATGTACGGCGAATGAAACCCGCCGGCAACCTTGAGCATGATGCCACGTACGCCGTGCTCGACCGCCATTCCCACCGCCCGTTCGCAAGCGGACAACTCCCCGCTAATGACGATCTGCCCCGGACAGTTGAAATTCGCCGGCGTCAATACTTCGCCGCCGGAAGCCGCCTTGCACAATGCCTCCACCGCGTCGCGTCCACCGCCGATGACAGAGACCATACCGCTCGGTGCGGCGGCAGCGGCTGATTGCATGAGCTCTCCGCGACGACGAACCAGTCGCAGCCCGTCTTCGAACGAGAATGCCCCCGCGACGTGCAACGCGGTGTACTCGCCCAGGCTCAACCCGGCGGCGACGGACATCCACGTTTCGGGCACCATGCGTCGCTCGATCAGCGCTGCCCAGATGGCGACGCTCGTGGTGAAAATCGCCGGCTGCTGAATGTCGGTCCGCGTCAGTTCGGATTCCGGGCCTTCGAAGCAGATTCGTGACAGGTCAAACCCAAGAATCTGATCGGCCTGATGGAACACATCACGAGCCCCAGGGCTGAGATCGGCGACCGACCGGCCCATGCCGACCGATTGCGATCCTTGACCGGGAAAAATGACGACGTTGCCTGCCATGTTGGGCCTCGTTTGTAGGGAGGTTCTATTCTCTTGGCCGCCCGAGTCGAACTCAACCACAAGTCCTGATGATGTCGGCGGCGCTCCGCTCGATCCTGCCACGCTGTGGCAAGATCGGTGTATCCGGGGAGATCGGTCGCGATTACATTCTGGCGATGATCGTTCCCCATGTCACGCCCGCACCGAATGCGACCATGAGCACCAGGTCGCCTTCCTTAAGTTTATGACGGCGTCGGGCGTCGTCCAACGCCAGCCCGATGGATGCGGCGGAGGTGTTCCCGTATTGCGTGATGTTGACCGCGACCTTTTCCTTTGGCAGACCAAGACGATTTCTGAACGACTCGATGATCCGCAGATTCGACTGATGGGGAATGACCAAAGTCAGGTCGTCGGGCGTCAGGCCGGTGGACTTCAGCGCGTCGTCGATCAGCGATTGCATCTTGATAACGGCGACCTTGAACAGCTCTCGGCCCTTCATGCGAATGAAATGAAGCCTTTCGTTCACGGTTCGCTCGGACGCCGGTTCTCGTGATCCGCCCGCGGGAACCCACAGATACTTCCAAAAGCTGCCGTCGGCCCCTAGATGGGTGTAGAGAAAACCGCGATCCGGCGAGGGAGACTTGGACAGCACAACCGCACCGGCCCCATCGCCGAACACGACGCACGTCGTGCGATCCTGGAAGTCGCAACTGCGTGTGAGCACCTCGGAACCCACGACGAGCACGTTGCGGTACGTACCCGCGGTAATCATGTTGCCGCCCATGATCATCCCATACATCAAACCGCTGCACGCGGCGGACAGGTCGAACGCCGCAACACCAGGAATGCCCAATTCCTTCTGCAGAATGCAGGCGGTGGACGGTAGCGGCACGTCGGGGGTGGCGGTCGCCACGATGATCATGTCGATTTCGGACGGTTCGATTTGGGCGTCTTCGATAGCGAGACGGCTGGCTTCGAGCGCAAGAGTAGCGGTGGATTCACCAGGACCCGCCTTGTGGCGGGTCTTGATCCCGGTGCGCTGGGTAATCCATTCATCGGACGTATCGAGATAGGCGGCGAAGTCGTCGTTGGTCATGACCCCTTCGGGAACGAAGGCGCCGGTTCCGCGAATGACGACGGGCTGAACAATGTTCATGGTCGTGTCTCTATTCGTTTCAAGTTTAATCGCGGGTTTGCCCGGCTGAGTCGGTCGTACCGATAGAGACCGGCGCGCTACAAACCCAAGTCATCATCGTATCGGGGGCAGTTGTCGTCGAGGTATCTGAGCGGGAACTAGCTCGCCAATCGCGCGACGATCGCCTCGTTGAACCCCAAAGCGCGAAACTTGTTCGCATTCAAAATGGCGTTGCGAATCGCACGCTCGTTGCTTCGTCCGTGGCAAATAATGCACGTGCCATCCACGCCCAACAGCGGAGCGCCGCCATACTCGCTATAATCGTGGCGCGACCAAACGCGGTCCATCATCGAACTGAAACCTTCCGGAAGATCGGACCCGCTGCCGGAGACTTCAGCCGTGATGGTCTTGATCAAGCCCTCAGCCAGCCCCTCAGCCAGTTTGAGCACGATGTTGCCAACGAATCCGTCACAAATGACCACATCGCACAAGTCGTTGAACAGGTCGCGCCCTTCGATGTTACCAACGAAGGCGATATCGCTGTCAGCCGTCAGAAGCTCGTTGGTCTGACAGACCAGGTCTGTCCCTTTTTCGCTCTCTTCACCGATCGAAAGAATCGCAACGCGCGGCGATTCGACACCGAGAAGCTGCTCGGCGTACAAGGACGCCATCACCGCATACTCATACAAATGATGGGGTTTCGCGTGAATGTTCGCGCCCGCGTCGCAAAGAACGATCGGCCCGTGCATTGTCGGAATCGTCACCGCAATGCCCGGGCGCGAAATACACGGTAGAGGTCGCATCTTAAGCTGGCACGCCGCAGCACATGCCCCGGTATTGCCAGCCGTCACCACCGCGTCAGCCGCGCCGTCAACGCACATCTGAACCATGCGCAAGAGCGACGAGTCCTTCTTCGCCCGAAGGGCAGCAATGGCGTTCTCCGCCATGCCGATCGACTGTGACGCATGCACCACGCGCACGCGATCACTCGCCCCGTTGAGGGTCGCCAGCTCGCTGTCAATCTGCTCCTTGTCGCCGACCAGGAAGAGCTCGATCGCCGGATCGTCCGCCGTAGCGGAGACCGCCCCTCGAACAATTGCCCGCGGAGCGTGGTCGCCGCCCATGGCGTCAACGGCAATGCGACATCCCATCAGGTCTCCTCGGTGCCCTTGCTCAACATCAGCTCGGAGTTGACATAGCCGCACGTTCCGCACGCGGCGTGGGGCAACTTGAAGTTGCCGCATTTGGGACAAGGCACGACATGGGGCGCTGACAGCGCGTGGTGCGAACGCCGTTTGCGCTTGTCACACTTGGATTTTTTCTTTACCGGTACCATGCTCGATCCACAGTTACAGTAACTCGTTTCCGCCGACCCAATCTTGAAACCGTCGACCGCAGCCGGAACGCGTACAAACCCGAGGAAAAATACCGCTTGCGGAGTTGGGTGTCAACAGCCGCCACTCCGCGCTGCGACGATTCAAGTGACACCTGCCTCGCAGCGTCTTCGCCCGGGGTGGTCGACCGTGTGGTTCCGGCCGGGGCTACTCAAACGACCCCGCGGAGGGACAATGTTTCGCGATCGAGCAGTCGTCGCATCGCGGCTTCCGGGCCGGACAAATCTTTCGACCATGCCAGATCATCGCGTGACCGAAATAGGTCCACTCCTTCTGCGGGACGACTTCCATCAGATCCGTCTCGATCCGGACAGCATCTTTCCCATCACGGCTTCGCCACGTCAGCGCCATCCGCGTGGCAAGCCTGCCGATGTGCGTATCCACCACCACGCCCTCGTTCTTGCCAAACCACGTCCCCAGAACAACGTTGGCGGTTTTTCGCGCAACCCCCGGCAGCGTAACGAGTTCCTCGAGCGTGTCGGGCACCTCACCGCCGTGTTCTGCCACAAGCTGCTGGCAGGTCTTCTTGATACTCTTGGCCTTTTGGCGAAAAAAGCCCGTGGCGTGGACGACCTCCTCCAGATCCGCAAGGTCAGCGTCAGCAAGATCACAGACCGTCGGATACCGATCGAGCAGCTTCGGCATCACCTTGTTGACCGTTTCGTCGGTCGATTGAGCCGACAGAATCGTCGCGACCAGCAATTCCACCGCGCTGCCATGCCCGAGTGCGCACTCCGCCTGCGGGTAGAGTTTCTTGAGACCCCGAAGGATTCTCCTCGCTCGGGCTTTTCGGTCCGCCGGCGTTTCCTGCGTGGATACCGTAGCCATGGATCACGATGCTCCTGTGTCGGTGGGGTCCACCCACGTCGTCCGCCCGGCTGACCAGACTTCCTTCTTCCAGATCGGGACGTCCGACTTCAGCGCGTCGATTAGCCAACGACATGCGTCGAACGCTTCCCCCCGATGCCCGCACGCCACCGAAATCACCACGCTCGGGCATCCAAGATCGACCGCTCCCGCGCGATGGACGACGGCCAGTCGACCGATGGACCAACGCTCACGGGCCTGTTTGACCAGCTCGCGCATCTGTTCGACAGCCATCTCTTCGTACGCTTCGTAGTCCAGGCGAACCAACGGCCCATGATCGGGATGCGTTTCAGCGCGCGTCACACCTTCAAACGTAACGACGGCACCGGATTCGAAATCCCCGTCGACGTGCTCGCGAATCGATTCAACGTCAATCGAATCGTGCACGATGGCTACGAGGTCGGCATCCGACCCGCCGGACACCGGTGGAATGACCGCGATCTCATCACCGTCAGCCAGCGGCGTGGACGATTTGGCGAACGACGCGTTGACCGCGAAACGCAGCGCGTCGCGTCCGCGCGCAAGGTTCGGATGATTCTTGAAAACCCGCGTCAGTACGTCATTAAGCACAGCGCCGTCGTCGAGCGACAACGATTCATCAGCCACGCCGGTCCACTCCCTGGCAGGCCCCCAATAGACAATTCGCACCTTCATCGCGAGCCTCCACCCACTCGCAAGACCGCTGCCACCCAAGCAGAGTCGTCAGTTGCCGGATGGCTATGACGCCTCGGTGGTTCGGGAGTGCGTGGCAGTTTCGGCGGCCTGAAATCAGGTTTGGGTGCCCCATTCTTCGCGTCACCGCGCGACGTAGCGCTTGGAAGTGCAACGGTCCAGTGACGCGAAGGGTGGGGGATTGCATGTTTTCGTGTGGACCATCCGTTCCCCACCCTTCGCCTGCGGCGAAGAATGGGGCACCCGTCGTCACCCACGCGTGTTTCGGCACCGCGCGCGCTGATGGCCCTGTCTCGGCGTCTCGGTCGTACCAGGCGTCGTGTCATGCATTGCACCATGGATCCGTGCCCGATCGTCAGCGGATAAACGGCTTGCCCATGAGACGCCTCAGGACGGCGATTTGCCCGGCGTGAAACGCTTCATGACGGGCGCAATGCGCTAGGGCGCCGCACTTGGTCGTGTAGTGTGGATGCGTCGTGCCGTCCTTGCCGTAGCAGGGTTCGGCAAGCTGCTCGTCGGTCATGCCGCGAACGGCTGCGAGTACTTCGCCATGCGTGGCTGCCATCTGGCGAAGGATGTCTTCCGGCGACGGGAATGGATGGTCGCCGATTTTTCTAACCGGCTCGCCGATCGGAAAATGACTGGCGAACGCTTCGCCCGGCGGATCGCCGTCGAGACATCGCGTCAAAACCAGCAAATGCTCGGCGACGGCGAGGTGCCCACAAAGCCACGCAATGTGATGCAGCCCTTCGCCAGGTTGGAAACCCCAGTCGCTTCCGTCAACGTCAGCAAGGAGCTTGAGCGTCCAATCGCGACTTCCATCAATCTGTTCTGCCAGCATGTCGGCGGCGGTCATAAGATGCTCCGGTCCATTCGCATTCTTGGGTTTGGATGGCTTTTCGTTGCAGCGTTTTCTTGTCCAGTACGATACGGTCGTAGAAGTGATAACGCGAGAATCGGCGGCGGTAAACGGGGGCGGTGGATTTGACGGGCGGCCGACGTGCATCGAAAACACACTCACGTTCGATCACGATGCCACCGGATGACCTGCTCCCACAGGCCCCTCGTTCTCCAGCCGGATCGTGACCGGCTGACCGATTACCGGAAGACACGTCGCCGGATGTGGACGGTAGTTCGACATGGCAGACCAGAGAATTAAACCGAGCATGAGGTGGACCACGGCGAGCATCGGCGTGGTGGTGCTTGCGGTTTTTCTGGCGGCGTTCGGGCTTTTTTCGGCCGTCAGTCGCATCCGGCTGGTTTCGTCGCTAAACATCGCCAACGTTCGCAACGAAGCCGTGGACCTTCGAGACTCCGCCAATCGCCTGATACGACAGACAACCGCCCGGATGGTGCAACGAGCGGCAGACTACTATCAAACGCGTGCCAAGGACGACGCGATCGACCTTACGATCGAACCATCCTGGATTACGACGGTGTTCGTATGGGACGGCGCGACGCTGTCGCGTTGGCCCGCTGGTGATACGAACGAACCCGGAACGCGAGAGCTTGACAAGCTTGTGAGGGATCGCCTACGCGTGTATTTCGACTTTTACGTCCCCGTCTTGGGAACCCAACCGGAATACGAGGCGGTCAGCTTTCAAGGAAAGCCGGTGCTGTTGGTTTGGCAGATGTTCCGCATTTGTCCAGACCGTTCGATCGTGGTGGCTGTACGCATCGACCCTGATCGCCTTCGGAGAAATCTCCTGGGCGGATTATTCCTCTTCGCAGCCACGGGAAAGATACGCGTCGTCAACACCCCCACCCCGGCGGCGGCGTTCTGGCATGAGAGAATATCGCCGGAGCTTGATCCGCTGGGGATCGAACCCGCGCCGTCGTACATCGCGGCGGAACGTCGCGGTGTGGTGTACCAGATCGCCTTTTATTCGGTGGCGACTGCGCTGTTCTTGATCGCGATGGCCGTCTTATTGTCCAAGTTCATCCGTCTCGTCCAACGCGAGGTTGCGCTGTCGCGGTTGCGGAGCAATTTCGTGGCCGACGTGTCGCACGAACTCAAGACCCCGCTGACGCTCATCCGCATGTTTGGCGAAATGCTGAGCGACGATCGGGTAGAGTCCGAAGAAAAGAAGAAGGAATACTATCGAATCATCACCCGTGAGAGCGAGCGCCTTACACACATGATCGAAAACATTCTCGATTTTTCACGCATCGAAGCGGGCGAAAAGCAATTCACCTCGTACGCCGTCGACGTGGGCGAAATCGTGCGCGCAACGTACAACGCGTACCGCGTGAACCTCGACGAGCATGGATTCGAGCACGAGCTGTCGATCGCCGACGACCTACCGAAGATCTACGCCGACGGAGACGCCATAGGCCAAGCAGTGCTGAACCTGATCAGCAACGCGATCAAGTACAGCCACGACGACAAAAAACTCGCCATCAACGTTTCGCCGGAGACTCGGCGAGGCAAGCACGGAGTGCTGATTTCGGTGGAGGACAGCGGAATCGGCATCCGTCCGGAGGACCGCCACCACCTCTTCGACGGATTCTTCCGCGCTGAAGACGAACGCGTACGCAAGAAACGCGGTGCCGGGCTAGGCCTCAGCCTCGTAAAAAGCATCGTCGAAGCCCACGGCGGCAGCATCGATGTGGAATCAAGGCTGGTCAAAGGTACCGCATTTCGCATATTCTTACCGGTGTCAGCGCCGGTCGACGAGAAGGGCGACTAGGGTCACCCCAACGCGGCGCCCCATCTGACCGAAAGGAACTGTCCAGTGGCGAGAATCCTTGTTGCCGAAGACGAGCCGGATATGGCCATGGGGCTTCGTGAGAACCTCAAGATCGAAGGATATGAAGTTCTCGAAGCGACCGATGGCGAGCAGGCGTTCAATATCGCGATCACCCATCGACCCGACCTGATCCTGTTGGACATCATGATGCCCAAAATGGACGGTTTCGAGGTCTGCCGTCGGGTCCGCGAGCACGGGTTCACCATGCCGATTCTGATGCTCACCGCACGGGCGCAGGAGATGGACGTCGTTCGCGGGCTGGAGTTGGGCGCCGACGACTACGTCACCAAGCCGTTCGGCGTTCGAGAACTGCTCGCCCGCATCAAGGTAGCCCTCCGCCACGTCGGTGCAGAGCCCTCCACCATGCGCGTCCTCAAAGTGGGCAACGCCGAGATCGACCTCATCAAGGGAAAAGTCACCCGCGGCGATCAGACGTTCAACCTGGGATACTTCGAGATCGAAATGCTCAAAATGCTGATCGATCGGACCGAAGAGCCCGTGCCTCGCAACGAACTGCTCGACAAAATCTGGGGCCTCGATGCGTTCCCCACGAACCGGACGGTCGACAACCACATCGTGTCGCTGCGACGCAAAATCGAAGACGACGCCAAAAACCCGCAGCACATCATCACCGTGCACACGATCGGCTACAAGTTCATCCCGTAATGTAGTACCTCGCATCGACGGTCATCCGCCGCCCGCCGACGCGACCATCGTGCGTTCCAGTGGGCGGCGGACTGAAAGCGAAACGCATGTCCTCTCGAAGTCGCGTTCGTCGCGTCGCTCTCGCGTTGACCGCCGCGGTGAGTGTGAGCATCGCGGGTTGCGAGACCCTTGAACGACCACGCCGCCCCATCACCGAACACGTCTCCAACATTGCAAACAATGTTGCAGATAATGTTGCAGACCCCACCGGCGCGCGGCGCGCGTACGAGAAGCTCGGCGAGGCTGCGACCGCCATCAAGGATCAAGTCGACGCAATCGAGATCGATCGAGTCAATCAGGTCATCGCCGAAACGCGTGACCTCGCCGCGGACCTGCGCACCCAGTCCGCAACGCTGACCAAACGCGTGGACGACGTATTGCTGGGCGGCTTCGAGCGCGCGGGCGGGCAGGGGACAGCGAAGGGGTTGGGAGAACTCGTTGATGAACTCGCGACGCTGGTGGCTGCGCTGGACGTGCAGCAGTTCAACCGCACCGCCGCCGGTGTCCATGATTTGATAGGAACGCTCCAGGCCCAACTGGACCGTTTGGATATCGACGCAACGAACCAACTTCCCACCGATGCGTCGGCGGTCGCCGCCGATCTTAGAAAGACGCTGGCGGGCGTTGACGAGCTTATCGGGCAGTTGTCGCAGACCGTCGCCGGATGGCCGACGGAATCTGTGAGCCAAGGGATCACCCGCATCGACGCGGCGGCAGCCGACCTGCGTAACGTGCTGTTCTACGCCCGGGTCACCCTGCTGGTCGGGTTGGTCGTACTCGTGCTGGCGGGATACGTCGCCGTGCTTAAGATCCGTCGCCCCGTCCACGTCTGAATACGCGCAACCGGGTGGCTGTCTCCGCTGGCCGATCCTTCGAACCCCATTTTTTGTTCAACTTCATCGGAAATTACCGGAACCTTCACACCCTCGTGCTATTCGATATCGTAAGAATCCTGTGATGGGGAAACGAGGTAACCAACTGGAGCGGGGTGTGACATGGATGCGATCCAACACGGGGTATCTCTCGAGGAGTTGGCCGACCGGCGATCCGAGGTTCGCGATCAGTTGGCCGACGCCTGGCAGCAGCGGAAATCGGTCTCGGTGATTCGCCGACTGGAGCAATCGCTGATTGCGGTTTGGTCCGCGATGGAAGAGGCTGAAATGCCGACGCAACGAGAGCCAATCGTGCACGTTGCCATGAGGGCATAGTGCTCGGCGACGCGTCGGTGGATCCACGAGTGGTCCGCCCATCAGTCGCCACTTGGTGACGCGTCGTTCGAGGGCATTCGCTCGCGCAGCGCCTCGGCGATCTCGGGTAGAACGTTGCCCGCCGCCAACGGGAAACGTACATCCACCGACGACGACAGCGGCGTCTGGTCGGGATTGACTTCCACCAACAGGCTGCCGACCGCCCGCGCCCCGGCTGCCAGCGACGCCGCCGGCTGCACCAGTGAACTCGTCCCCACCACGATCATCACGTCACATGCCGATGCAGCCCGAATCGCCGCCTGAAACTTATCCCCAGGCAGCATCTCACCGAACCAAACGACCCCAGGCCGCATCATCGCCCCGCATGAATCACAAAGCGGAATGCCCTC
>CAYQFV010000001.1:34577-45876 GCA_964416845.1 uncultured Phycisphaeraceae bacterium
GGCGTTGCGAGATCCTCCACCCGCCGCCCCGCCCAGAATCCGCCTTGCCCCCGGAACGTGGAAATTCCGCTCTCAGCGCTGATGCCCGCCCCGGTCAAACAGCACACTCGCCGGGCTGATGTCAGCCGAGTCGCAACACGATCAACATCACTGTTTCGCAATTGAGCAGCCATGACAACATCCTACAAGGCCGCCCGGACTTTTGCATGGGCAACGTCCGTCGTGTGGGCTACGATGACACGCATGGCTCGCTCGCGTGCACCATTGTTCTTGTTGGCCGGTTTCGCCGTTGTCTGGGGCTGCGGCTGTCGCCAGCTTTGGATCGACAGCGCCGACCGCGAGGTATCTCAACTGGTGGAATCGCGACAACGCGCCGCGCTCGGTTTCACGAGCGACGCGGACATCGGTCCGGAACACGGCCGGTTCACGGGAACCGCAGACATGTACAGCATGGCCCCCTCGCCCATTGGGTCGACCGTGCCAGTTCCGTTTCGCGCCGCCACCACGCCGCAACCCGACGCTCCTGAAGAAACCGCGAATTCGGAAGGCGAATTACCACCCGTCGGCACCGACGCGACCGAACCCGACATCGCAGCCGAAGAATTCGAGGATCGGATCGTCGCCCCCAAGCCGACGGGATTCACCGAAGCACTCGCTTACGCAATGAAGCATTCTCGCCAGTATCAAAGCGAGAAAGAGCTCTTGTATCTCGCCGCGCTAAACCTCACGCTTGAACGATACCTCTGGACGCCCCGGTTTGTGAACAGCATTCTCAGCTTCGACTATTCAAACGCGGGACAGGCCGGTGACTTCGATCAGGCCATGAACGCGGTGGCCAACTTCGCCGTCGAGCAGCGCCTGCCATACGGCGGAGAGGTGACCGCCCGGGTGATCAACACCCTGGTTCGCAACCTCAACAGCGGTGTGACCTCGGGCGAATCCGGCCAAGTGATCCTCGACGCTCGCGTACCCCTGTTGCGCGGCGCGGGCAAGGTCGCGTACGAAAGCCGTTTTCAAGCCGAGAGGAACCTCATCTACGCAGTACGCAACTTCGAGCGATTCCGCCGCGAATTCCTGGTCGACATCGCGGGTGACTTTTTCCGACTGCTCAGCGACAAAGCACAGATCGACAGCGCCGAAGCCCAGGCAAAAAGCCTCGCCCAAGACTATGTCCGCGCGAAAGCCCTCGCCGACGCCGGGCGAACCCTGCCGATCGAAGCCGACCGCACCCGCGCATCGGTGCTCGACTCTGAAAACGCCGCCGTCAGCGCACGAGAGCAATACGAAACATCGCTGGATTTCTTCAAGATTCGCATCGGCATGCCCACGCGAACCAAGATCGACGTGATCGACGAAAGCCTGCATCTGGCCGATCCGAAGGTTGATCCCAAACTCGCCATCAAAACTGCCGAGGTCTACCGGCTTGACCTCATCAACGCTCGTGACCAGCTTGACGATTTTCGCCGCGGCGTGAAGATCGCCAAGAATAGCCTTCTTCCCCAGGTCGACATGACGGGAAGCGTGACACTCGACAGCGATTCGGAGCACCTCAACAGCTACGGATACAATCTGGAACGCACATCGTGGCAGGCGGGACTCAACGTCGAGATTCCCCTGGATCGAAAACTCGAGCGGAACGACTACCGTTCCAGTCTCATCCGGCTCCGCCGTGCCGAACGAGACTACGACCAGACCATCGACACCGTTCGGCTGGAGGTTCGCAGAGCACAGCGACGCATCGACCGCGCTCGAGCGAGCCTGGACATCACGTCCGAGAATATCAGGATCAACGAGTTCCGGGCAGCCATGGCAAGAGCCAAGTACGCCGTCGGCCAGTTGCCATCCAACCGCGACGTGGTCGAAGCGGAGGACGTCTTGCGGCGGGCACGCAATGACTATGCAGCCGCCCTTTCCGATTTTCGTCGGGCGGTGTTGGAATTCTTGCGAGACACCGGAACGCTCCGCATCGACGACGACGGCCGATGGGTCCACTACGATCCATCCACCGGAAACCCCATGCCGTCCAACATGCCAGTGAACGACACACCACCGTCGAGCAACCGCACTGCTCCCTGACAGGATTATACATGGCGGAGAAGAACAACCTTGGCTGACGCGATCGGTTAGGATAGAATTCGTAGTCCTCGGTGTCGTCAAGTGCGTAACGTATTGGCACTTATCCGGGCACCGACACTGCTCGTGCCGCAGTCAATCGGACACTCGCCGGTCAAGTATGAGTCCGACAGAACGGGCGACATAGAAAAGGATCTCCCCTCGATGACGACGACTTTGCATCCCCCCGCGGAGCTTGGCGCCGCGCCCGCGGCGAATCACGACAAAGCAAGCACACACGAGAGAGCCGGCCTGCGCATCCGCGGTCGCCATGTTGTTGCTTTCGCCGTGTTGGCATGTGTCGCAGCCGCCGCATGGTACGCTGTCGCCACCTTCACGACGAAGATCGGATCAACCGACCCGACGGTCTACCTCGTGACCAAACGCTCGTTCCCCGTAACCATCGAAGCAAAAGGGGAGCTCAAAGCCAAAAACACCATTGACGTCAAGTGTAAGGTCGAGGGCCGAAGCACCATCCTCACCGTCATCGAGGAGGGCGTGACCGTCAAGAAAGGCGATCTGCTGATTACGCTCGCAAGCGACGAAATCGACGAGCGTGTCCGACAGGAAGAGGCCAACGAAGCGAGCGCCATCGCCGCGTCCGAGGCGGCGATCAAAGACCTTGAAATCCTGATCGACCAGAACAAGAGCGACATTCGCAAAGCGAAGCTCAAGGTCGAACTCGCCGAGATCGAACGTAAGAAATACCTCGAAGGCGATCGCAAGAAAGACCTCATGGATGCCAAGCTGGAGATTGATCGCACCGAGCAGATGCACAAGCGCGCCAAGCTCGACTACGACGCTGCCGTGACACTGCGATCCCAAAACTTCATCACCGAAAGCGAGCTTCTACAGGATGAATACGACCTCCACGAAGCCGAACGCGGTCTGGAAAAAGCAAAACTCACTCTGACCATCCTCACAGAGTACACCATCCCCAAGGAACTGCGCCAGCGAGAATCCGACGTCGACGAAGCCCGGAAAGACCTGGAGCGTGTCAAGAAAAGCGCTCTTGCACGCGAAGCACAGAAAAAGGCCGACGTTGAAGCCAAACGCTCGAAACTTCTCAACACTCAGAGCAAGCTCAAGAAGTATCGCGGCCAAAAAGAAAACACCGAGATTCGGGCCCCCTCCCCGGGGCTGGTCGTCTACGACACCGGCCATCGCTGGGATCCGCGCAAAATCAGTGAAGGAAGCGAAGTGTATGAAGGGCAGACCATCGTCACACTGCCCGACCCATCCGTCATGACCGTGAGCGTGCGCATCCACGAAGCCAAAACCAACCTGATCAAGATCGGACAGGAAGTGAACGTCGAGATCGAGGGCATCCCGGACAGGATATTCACCGGAAAGATTTCCAAAATCGCTCCGTTGGCCGACTCTCAGAACCGCTGGCTGAACCCGAATCTCAAGGAATACGAAACCGAAATCACGCTGGACAAGACCGACGCCAACCTCAAGCCCGGCGTCACCGCGCGCGCCGAGATCATCGTAAGCAGACTCGAAGACGTGGTCGCCGTACCCTTGCAAGCCGTCTTCAGCAAGGGCGGGCGACACTATGTCTTCAAACCGAACGGACACGCCGGCGAACCGGTCCAGGTCAGCCTTGGGCAGTCCAGCAGCGACTACGTCGAAGTCACCAAGGGATTGACCGCCAACAGCAAAGTCCTGCTAGCAGCCTCCGACGACGCAAAACTACTGCTGCCCGACCTTCCGCCGCTCCAAACCGAACTCACGAAAACCAAAACCGTCGCCGCCTCACCCGCCGCCTCGAAGAAAATGCGCCGTGGCGCGGGCAAGCGCGGTGGCTCGGCCCATTCGCGCACGTCGCGCGGTTCGCATCAGAAGAAACGCTCGTAGTTGCGAATGTCAAACTTAACCGCTTCGGTCGATCAACTGACGAAAGTCTACGCAAAGCTCGGTAGCACGGTCGCCGTGCACGCGCTGCGAGGCATTTCGCTCGATTTCGTCGAGGGAGAATCCGTCGCCATCTGCGGCCAAAGCGGGTCGGGCAAGAGTACGCTCATGAACGTGCTCGGTTGTCTCGATCGGCCCACCACCGGGCGATATCTCCTCGGCGGACAAGACGTCTCGCACCTCAACGATGACGAACTGTCGGATCTTCGCGGGCGGCGACTCGGCTTCATCTTTCAGAACTTCAACCTCATCCCTCAGATGACCGTGATCGAAAACGTCGAAGTGCCTCTCTTCTATCAATCCGTACCGCCGCACACGCGGCATGAACGCGCGTCGAGGCTTATTGAATTGGTCGACCTCACCGACCGCGCCCACCACCGCCCCATGGAACTGTCCGGCGGACAGCAGCAGCGCGTCGCCATTGCCCGTGCACTCGTGAACGATCCCATCTTGATCCTTGCCGACGAGCCGACCGGAAACCTGGACTCCGCCACCGGCGAAATGATCCTCGCGATCTTCGAAGACCTCCGCCGCGAAGGAAAGACGATCTTCCTCGTAACTCACGATCAAGCAGTAGCCGCCCGGTGCGATCGAATCATCGTGCTACGGGACGGACTGGTCATACAAGACGACCGGTCGCAAGCAGGGAACGGCTTCGCCGGCGGCGATGTCAGGACGACGGTCTGAGGAAATGAATACTCAGTCGACTGTGAAAAAACCCTTCAAAGCTTGCCAGGGTCTTGTTCTCAGATGCCGAGACCGATCTTCGGTGTGCTATGCCTTGCAAGGTAAACACGGATGATCGGGACAACCTTGCAATTTCGGTAACTGCACGGAAACGTCATCACACCCAAACCCCAGTCTGGCGCCGCGTTTGACTTGTCCCGATGTCACTTCGACCAGATGATCCACCCGATCCATGAACTCATCCAACTGGCCAACAAAATCGGCGCGTCTAACCTGGACGCCGCCGTCGCCGAGTGCTACCGCCCGGACATCGCCACGCCGGCCAAAGCGATCCGCCTGATGGCAGGCTTGCGCTACTTCAGAAAGTGTTTGGGAAGGGCGTCCGCCGATCCGCCCGCGCGGTATTGGCTGTCCGCACGTTCACGGATACATCGACCGCAGTCGAGCAAGCCACTGGGGTGGCAGTGACGAACATGTATGTCGGCAAGGGTCATCGCGGCCACTGCCACACCGGCGTGGCGGGCGTTCACACTGCCGGGCGGCGGAAGAAGAACACGACGGGTACCGAACGCCAACGCCGTCGCAGCGTGAGCGAGCCGAAGGCCGGTCACTTGAAGAGCGATCACCGAATCGGTCGATGCTTCCTGGCAAGACCGTCCGGTGATGCGATCAACGCCATACCAGCCGCCGCCGCGTTCGATCTGCGAAAGTTATTGGGGGTGCTCCGCCGGGTAGCGGGTTGGGATTGATTCTCGCGACATCGTAGCGACCTCCCGAGGGGACGTATCAGGTTATACGTTTCCACCCTCGGCTATGGCCGCTCCACCGCGTCGGTGGGTATTGGTAACTCGCTACCGATTCAGCATTTATGTCCATGGAGCCGAGGGGACTCGAACCCCTGACCTCCTGCATGCCATGCAGGCGTTCTCCCAACTGAACTACGGCCCCGGTCGATCCGTATCGAACGACTCTGATGACGCTCGGCAGCTTCTGGACCTACGGTTGATGCGGCGTACCTTACCCGGTCGGGCAGGATTTGCAAGACCCGCGAGACAGGCCTGAGTGATCGCACATGGCCCAATGGACAACAATCGGAACCACGCGCCCTCTCTGACTTGCGGCGAAGGACGATCGGGAATCACGGCGAAATCGAAGGGCGACCATCGCACGCAGCGACGCGACGCCGTTTGCGGTCATCGCCAGCGCTTCGTAGACTCGCCCCGGGCGCCGATCGACATGTTGCTCATCGGTCGAAGTGCTACGCGCCGCCTAGAGCGTTTGCAGCCACGTCGGTTGGACCGATCGACTTACGACGTAATCGTTGACCCCCTGTAGGATGATGCCAGCATTGGAATTGGGCCGAGTGTTCCGCGATTCGGTTGCATTGCCGCGAATGGGTGAGCCATTGAACGTCAAGGCTCTTCCTGGATTCGGAGGGGTCTACGCGTTTTCCGGATCCGGCGAATCGTTGATCCAAGTCGTCTGCTCGGAGAACATTCGCCGGTCGGCGATCGCGCGATTGGAGCGCGAGACGACAACTTCGCGCGGCCGCGCGGAGCTCCGATCCGTCGCGGAACGGCTGTGGTGGACGCGAACCACGTCGGTCTTCGACACCACGTGGACCTACCTGACGATCGCCCGGCAATTGTGGCCTGGGCGCTATCAAGACAATTTACCGTTCGCTCCCGCATGGTTTGCGAGCATCGCGCCCGGCGACCGGTTCCCGCGATGGCGAGTCGGCAAGTACGCGTTTGCGAAGGACAGTTGCGACGTCGGACCGTTTGAAAGTCGCAAGCAGTGCGGCGAGTTCGTGAAGGGTTTGGAGGATCTGTTCGATCTGTGTCGGGAGTACGAGATTCTCCGGCAGACACCCCACGGCGAGGCGTGCGCGTATTTCGAGATGGGTAAATGCCCGGCTCCGTGCAATGGTACGGTGTCGATGGATGTATACCGAACGATGCTCGACGCGTCGATTCGATTCGCGGGCGGCGATCACGACGAGCGGCTCGCGGAGTTGACCGCGCTGATGGCCTCCGCGGCGAAAGAGCGAGCGTTCGATCGGGCGGCGCGAATCAAGGCAACGATATCCGGCGCACGGCAGATCATCAAACGCTTCGCGCCGATCGCGCCCACTCCACAGCTCTTTCGATACCTCGTGGTTCAGCGGTGTTCCGGGCGAGCGCGACTACAGCCGTATTTTGTCGCAGGCGGGTCGATCGAGCGCGGTGCAACCGTTGCGATCAGGAAAGTGTCGGACGCTGTCACTCTATGGATCGAACGCGCTCGCAAGCCGTGCGACACGCCGGCGGACGAGCCGGTGCGAGCGAGCGAACACATCTGGCTTATGACGCACTTCTTGATACGAGGCAGTCGCGCGCCGGGCGTGTTTCTTCGCGTTGATGATTTGCCCACGCCCGATAAGCTCACACACCTGCTGACCGAGCGCTTCGTTCGGTCTGCGGAACCGTCCCATAGCGTAGAGGAAAGCGGCTTTTCTGTTGACGACACGCCTTAAGCCGCTACATTGGGTAGACACTTTTCATCGGCGTAGGAGCCGATGTGCGCTCAGGTTCAGAGGTTTGTGACAAACACATGGCACCCACTGTTCACGCTCTTCCAACCGTCACCAAACCCGAACGGGTCACGCCCAAAGCGGTCAAGCGCTTTCTGGATTACCTATTCATCGAGTGCGGATTGGCGGGCAACACGGTCTCGGCTTACCGGAACGATTTGTGCTCGTTCTGGGAAGACGTGTCGGTCGACGGCGCCCTGCCGGTGGATCTTGATATTGATGCGGTGCAAAAGCACCTGATCTTGCTGCACGAACGTGGATTATCCACCGCGTCGATCGCCCGGCATTTGGCTGCGATCAAAATGTTCCTTCGGTATCAACATCGCGGCGGCTTGTTGCGGCGCGACGTCGTGTCCCTCATCGAGTTCCCCAAAAAATGGGTGCGGATTCCCGGATCGCTGCACTACGATCAGATCGAAGCATTGCTTAACGCCCCGCGCCCCGCGGAGGAGTTCTTCCACCGGGACAAGGCCATTCTGGAATTGCTCTACGCGACCGGCATGCGCGTAAGCGAGCTCATTGGCGTGACGTTGGACAACATCAATCTCGATGTCGGGTATCTGCGTTGTCTCGGAAAGGGGCAGCGCGAACGCATCATTCCCGTCGGGCGGGCGGCGATCCGATCAGTCCATGATTATCTCAGAAAGCTCCGTCCGGCGCTCACCACCGGCAATTCCGGGCGGTTCATGTTCTTGTCTCGCACCGGCCGTCCCATGGACCGAACGAATATCTGGCGTCTCGTTCGCAAATACTGTGAGCAAGCCGGCCTGTCGAAGAAGGTGCATCCCCATACCATGCGTCATTCCTTTGCGACCCATCTGCTCGAAGGCGGCGCGGACGTGCGGGTCGTTCAGGAACTGCTGGGTCATGCCGATCCGACCACGACGCAGGTGTACCTGCACGTCAACCAGGCTCATCTCAAAAAGGTCCACCGCCAGTTCCACCCAAGACAGTAGGACTCGTCGCAGCCGAGAATCGGTTAAAGATGCTTTTCAAGAACTCTACGTCTCTCGATCAGCGGACACTCGCCCGCATGTTTCAAAGCGCGGTCGATCCCTGGCCTACCGACGGATTGGACGTTCGCGTTCGCTACAGTCGCGGCAGCGATTTCTCGGGCGCCTGCTATTACGAAACGAGTCGCCTGTACGTGAATCTCGGCCGCCACCTGACGTATCCCTACCTGATGAACACCTACCTCGCGCGGGCGGTGTCGTCACACTCGTCGTGGTGGAAACCGCTGTATTCAATCGAGTTGGCCAGCGGATACGACGTCGTGCTGTTCATCCTTCTACACGAGTATTACCACTGGATGATCAAGCGCGCCCGGCGAAACACGCGGCGCAAGGAATCCATGTGCGATCGATTCGCCGCCCGCGTACTCGTGGATCAGTACGGGGCGGTCGTGCGTGACGCCGACGGCGCTCGGATCAACCGAGACGAATGGGATTTTCAAGACCTCGAACGCTTCGTCGCGTTTGGAGTGATGCAGCAGCCCGCCGAACGAACTCGCCCGGTCGCTGTCCCACCAACATCCGCGGAAACGCCGGAACAGTTGCTCTTGTTCGGCACGTGATCCCGACGAATCCCAAGTCCGCGGGCAACACCGATTCGATACTGCACCATGCGATTCGTCGCGGCGGCTACGACGTTGAGAGTGACCGGTAGCGGTCTTGCTGATCGCGCAGCTCGGTCACGAGCGCGTTCGATCCCGCTGATCCAGCCACTTCGATCGCACGCTCCAACGCGGCGATCGCCCGATCAAAACGACCGATTTGGGCGTACGCTTCCGCCAGGGTACGCAGTGCCTCGGGACGCGGCGAGGGCAGCCGATCAACCACATGGGTCGCCAGCTCGACCGCTCGAGGTCCGTCGCGCAGGCTTGCGTCGGGGCAATTCGCCAGCAGCTTGGCCAGATCGTGCATGATCGCCAGGCTGTCGGGGTCCGCTTTCAGTCCTGCGTCAAGCACCGCGATGGCGGCGGCGTAGCGTTTGAGCTTCTGATCGATCACCGAAACGTTGTGACGGGCGCTTGCGTCGCGGGGGTTGATCTTCAAAACGCTTGTGTAGTTCTCGATCGCGCCGTCGAAGTCGCCCCGCATCATGTTGACTTCGGCTAGCTCGGTGAGGGCAAGCGCATGCCTTGGACTGTGCTCGACCGCTTTGCGAAGGGCGGACCGCGCTTCGTTGAGGCGGTCCATCTTTCGCCAACACACGCCGCTACGATACCACGCGTCGGCAAACTTCGGATCGATGGACAGCGCTTCGACGTAGCGGTTTTGGGCTACCATTAAGTCGCCCGCACGCTCTGCGACCACACCAAGATTGAACGCAGCCGTCGCGTCTCGGGGGTCGTTACGCAATGCAAGCTCGAACTGATGACGTGCGAGGTCGCGCTCGCCCGACGCAAGATACAACAAACCCAGATTATCCCGAGCGGCGGACATCTTCGGATCCACGGCAATAGCGTTGTTGTACGCGGCGATCGCCTCAGCTGTTCGTCCCTGCCTTGAATACGCCTTGGCAAGGTTGTAGTACGCCGTAGGCTCGGCCGGATCAATCGCGAGTGCTGCGGAATATCGTTTGATGGCTTGATCCGAGTCGCCTCGGACAGCCGCGATGTTTCCAAGATTGACATACGCGATCGCGTGGTTGGGATTGATTTCGAGCGTGCGAAGATACTGCTGCTCCGCCCCTGCAATGTCTCCGCGCAACCACAGCAACACGCCGAGGTTGTAATGCGCCAACCACGACCGTGGGTTCTGTTGAATGGTGGTTTTCCAAAGCGTTTCGGCGCTGGAGAACAACCTGGCATGCCGATACGTCAACGCCCCGCACAACGACGCGAGCACAAGAGCGACTACCGTTAATGAAATCCCCGAGATGCGTGCGCTCAAGCATTTGCGCAGTCCGACCGCGATCGCAGCCGTCGCCAGAACAATCATGCCGATGCTTGCGAGGTATTGGAAGTGGTCCGCGACGAACGAGAAGCGGAAGGGATACACGTCAACAAACCCCAGCGCCGGCGACAAAGTGATGATGAAGAACGCGACCGCTGCGAACGGCCCTCGCCCGATCCGACTGCGCGCCCGAAACAGTCCCAGCACGATCGCAATGACAAGCACCGGAAGACCAAGCTGCCACACCGACGACGTGTCGATGTGCCATCGAGGGTAATTGAACATCAGATTCGTCGGCAGCGCGAGTTTGCCTGCATAGAACAGCACCGCACGACCGGCAATCATGCAACGTTGCAGGAAAGACCAATCCCATTCATTGCCGCCCGCGCCAACATGATATTTTTCGAGCCAGATTGTTGTTGCTCCCAGCGATGCCCCCAGCACGAAGAAGGGAACCATGAGCTGGATCTGGCGCTTGCTGATGCGGCCGTGCTTCCACCACTGAACGAGGAGGATGGCGATCGGAAACGTACACGTGACGGTCTTGCTGAGCAGGGCGGCAGCGTAAAGGAGCAACGATGCGATGTAGGATTTCGAGCGACCGCTATCGGAATAGTTGAGATACGCCGCAAATGCCGACACATAAAACAAACCCGACAGAACGTTCTTGCGCTCGCTGATCCAAGCGACGGATTCGACGTGGACCGGATGCAGGGCGAAAATGCAGACCGCCAGCCGCGCACCCGGGATTCCCAACGTGCCGAGCACACGCCACAACATCGCCGCCGTCGCGACGTGGAGAACGATGTTCACGAGATGAAGCGTCCACGGTGCAAGACCCCAAAGATGCGCTTCCAGCCAAAACGAGGTGAAGACCAGCGGGTAGTACTGCGGCGTCTCGGACGTGGTCCAGATTCGCCAAAGTCCATCTTCAGCCGACATGAGCGGGTTGTTGCTGACGTAACGATCATCGTCCCACAGAAATCCGCCGTTGATGGCCGGCGCGTACGCGAACAGCGCCGCAAGAAGAAGGACAGCCGCTCCCGCGAGCAGCAGCACGCGCGGATCGGCGGTCGTCGGTCTTGCCAATTGGGGTTGTTCGCCGTCGAATGAC
>CAYQFV010000001.1:45976-53572 GCA_964416845.1 uncultured Phycisphaeraceae bacterium
GCACGCTACAGTGTGCGGTTCCGTTTGCGCTGCTGGAAAGAGTTACTATGAAGCTGACAAGCATTCTGACTCGCGAGTGCGTCCGATCGCCGCTACACGCCACCGACAAAATCGGCGTCATCACCGAGCTGGTGGACTTGCTCGCCGAGCAGGGACGCCTCGCTGACCGTGATCGGGTTCTAAATGCCGTGCTCGATCGGGAACGGACAGCCTCGACGGGAATCGGGCAGGGGCTGGCAGTCCCCCATGGCAAGTCGAGCGGATGTTTGGGCTTGGTGATCGCGATGGGCAAGCCCGCTGCGCCGTTGGATTTCGACAGCACTGACGGCAAGCCCGTGGAGATCGTGGTGCTTCTCGCGAGCCCGCCCGACAAGACCGGGCCTCACATTCAGGCGCTGGCGAGGATTTCAAGATTGATGCTGATGGAAGCGTTTCGTCGGGACTTGGCGGTCGCATCCACATCCGACGAGTTGTGGGAAGTGATTTGCAAGCACGACACCTGATCACTCAGGATCAGCGGTCTTGCTTCCCCGCGACGTTCTGGGCGTCGCCGTCGACGATTTCGGCGCGCACGTCGCCACCTTTGGTAAGCCGCAGTTGAAGCACCTTGGCTGAGTTCGCACACGTCATGTGGATCGTCGTTTCGGGCATGTCGAAGACATGCGAACGGTGGCAGGCCGGACAATCAAAACGGACCAACATCGAACACCTTTCCAAACCAAGTTTCGCCGCAACGATGCCCCACGATGGCGGCTGGTGTCCGGCGGGTCAGGATTCTAGCAGGTTCCACGGCAGCGCCAAATGGATCGGGGACCGCCCATGAGCGAAAACCCCGCCCCACCTCGCCACGTTCGTCTCGCTTGTTTGCAGCCGCAACTCGCCTTTGACGCCCCGCCCGAGAATCGTCGCATCATTTGCAAAATGATGTCCACACTCCGCGACGATTTCGAGCCCGACATCGTCGTGCTACCCGAGGTGTTCGAGGGGCGAACGGACCCGGCGGACGAGGCGTCGGTCCGCCGCTATCTCGCGACGCTCGCCGCTGACCATTCCACCCATGTGATCGGTGGTAGCTGCTCGCTGGTCGATGATGCGGGGAATAGTTTCAATTCCTGCCTGGTGTTCGATCGTCGTGGCGAGCAAGTCGGTCGGTACGACAAGCGCGTTCTGTTCGCCAGCGAGGCGAGGTTGCGGCATCAGGGCGAGTCGATGGGAATCTTCGAACTTGGCGGAATTCGTGTGGGAGTATTGATCTGCGCGGACATGTGGCATCCGGAGCTTGCCCGTGCGATGATCGACCGTGTCGATGTGCTGGTTGTACCTGTTTGCAGCGGTGTCCCCACGATGGCCCACGCGGAGTACGCACGCGAGGTCTGGCGGGCGATGGCACTGACCCGCGCGATGGAAAACGGCTTGGTCGTGGCGGTATCGGATTGGGCCCCAAGCTGCCACGAATCGTCCCACGTTGTGGATGGCGTACAAATCCGCCGGACGCATTACACGTCGGGGGCGACGTGCATCATCGATCCATCGGGTCGACCGGATTTGGAAAGAATTGTTCGACAGGTCGTCGGCGACGCGTCGGGCGTGGTCTGTGCGGATGTCGACTTGTCGGCGTTGCAGACGTACCGATCGTATCGTCGTCGGGTAGGCCTGCTGCCCGGCGAAGGCAACGCGGACGACAGCCGCGTCGACCAACAAGATTCGCCACGTTGGCTGGCCGACGACGTGGGGCCGAACGAATGTTGATTCACCGAGGTTGCGCACGCCGACGCTGCTTGCACGTCGTGGTGTGTCGGGACGACAATGGCGACGACGACGTGAGCGGCGTGACGGGTCAAGTGTTCAAGCCCGGGTAGAGATGGGCCGAGGTGTGTAGCTTTATGAGTGACGCGATCGCTATCGACTCGGTGGTGAAGTGCTACGGGGAGAACGTGGCGGTCGATGGACTGTCGCTGACGGTCCGCCACGGAGAGTTGTTTGCGTTTCTGGGCCCGAACGGCGCCGGCAAGACCACCACGATCAAGATGATCGCCGGACTTCTCGCCCCGAGCGAGGGAACGGTGAGCGTGTGCGGACACTTGATGGGTTCGGACGGTTTGCTGGCCAAAGCCCAAATGGCATACGTGCCGGATCAACCGTTCCTGTATGAGAAGCTGACCGGTCGCGAATTCCTTCACTTCGTGGCGGAGATGTACGGAATCAACAATCGAGAGCGCGACCGCGTGTTGGGCATGCTGATCGAGCGGCTGGACATGGCAAGGTTCCTGGATCAGTTGAGCGGCAGCTATTCCCATGGGATGAAGCAGCGCGTCGTGCTCGCTGCGGCGATGCTGCATCAGCCGCGTGTGTTGGTGATTGACGAACCGATGATCGGTCTGGACCCGCGGACCGCACGGAGCGTGAAGGATCTGTTCGTGGAGATCACCCAATCGGGCGACACTGTGTTCATGAGCACGCACACGCTGGAGGTCGCCGAAGCCGTCGCGGACCGGATCGGCATCATCCACCAGGGGCATCTGATCTCGGTTGGCACGCTCGACGAATTGCGTGCCCGGTCGACGGAGCTGCATTCGTTGGAGTCGATTTTTCTTGAGATGACCGATGACGGCGAGGAATCGTCGGATGGGTGATCGACCGTTCCAGCCGGCGAGCGCCGCATTGCTGGTACGCGTTCGTGCGCGGACGTTGTCGAACCGGCTTCGTGAGGTGATGACTGAAGCCCCGGTCAAGGTGTTCGCAACAGCCGCTTTCATCGGGCTGATCTGGATCGCGTTGTATCAGTTGTTCGTGCGGGTGTTCGGGTATTTTCAGACCGTGTCGCTGTTGCAGTCAGCCGTGGCGATCCCACTCGTATTTCATTTCTTCTTCGTAGCGCTGTTGGTGTTGCTGACGCTGTCGAATGCGATTCTCGCGTACGGGGCATTGTTCACCCACGAGGAGTCAGCCTACTTGCTGAGTTCACCATTGAAGGTGTCCAGCACGGTGCTGGTCAAGTACGGCGAGAGCCTGTTCTTTTCGAGTTGGTCGCTGCTGTTGCTCGGCATGCCGTTGATGATGGCGATCGCACGGGTGTATCAGGAATCTTGGCTCTTCTACCCGCTGTTCATCGTGTTGTTTCTCGCGTTCGTTCCAATCCCCGGTGCGATGGGGATGTTTCTGGCGTGGTTGGTCGCACGCTTCTTACCGCGATCGGCCCGCCGGCTGTTCGTCTATGCGTCCGCGGCGGTGTTGTTGGCCACCGTGGTGTGGGGGTTGCAGTCCGTCCACGAAATACGCTGGATCAGCAAAAACTGGCTGGACGACTTCTTTGCCCGCATGTCACTGGTTCAAATCGCAATCCTCCCGAGCACGTGGGTCACTCGGGGGATCGAGGCTGCACTGAACGCACAGTGGGCAGACTGTCTTCGCTACCTGTCGGTCACAGTGGCGAACGCCCTGTTCCTAAGCTGGTTGGCGGTTCATGTCGTGTCGTACCGTTTCCTCGTCGCCTATGACAGGGCGAGCACCTTGAGCACCGGTGCGGGACGCTTCGCGGTGGCTGCGTCGGGGGGCGTGGCGGGTCGAATGTTCTTCTTCCTGCCGCATGCGGCTCGACTGATCGCCGCCAAGGACATGCGCCATTTTGTTCGCGATCCCGTCCAATGGTCCCAACTGGCGATCCTGTTCGGGCTGATGGCGTTGTATCTGCTCTACCTTCCCCGCTTCGATATTGATGACACATCAGGACGGTGGTCCGTCATCGTGCCGTTCCTGAACCTGACAGCCATCAGCTTCATCCTCGCGACCTTCACAAGCCGCTTCGTGTTTCCGTTGGTATCGATGGAACGCCACCAGTTCTGGTTGCTGGGGCTGCTGCCCGTGTCGCGTTTTTGGATTCTGGTAGCAAAGTTCTCGTTCGCGTTCACGGTGACCTTTTCCGTCGCGTCGGCGGTAATCGTGTTGGCGTCGTACATCCTGCAGCTCTCGCTCTCGGCGATGCTGACCTACCTTGGTGTGATCGGCTCGGTGTGTTTCGGGCTGTGTGGTCTGGCCGTCGGAATCGGTGCTCGCCTGCCGGTTCTGACGCAATGCGACGCTGCCCGAATCGCCAACGGGCTGGGCGGAACCATCAATCTAATCGCGTCAGTGATGCTAATCGTCCTGATGCTGGCGGGCATGGCATGGGCAACGCATTGGTTCGCGGGCACCTCCCCGGGCAGTAGCCTGGGTTCGTTTTCCATCCCCGTGAGTGTTGGAGTGATGATATTCGGCGTCACGGCGGGAACCTGCGCGATGATTATCGGGTCTCGCCACTTGAACCGCATGGAGCTATGACGTGTCGGCAGGCGGGAGGGGGCATCCGATCCTGGACGCCGTCTTGGGAGCACTCTCGATAACCCGCTCGTGGGCGTTCTTCGGCGTCCGGTGACGCTCGCGACCGGTGGCATTGCTCCTCTACCGCTGTCGCTGCTCGCACCGCGAATCCGTGCCCGCGGGCCCGAAAAGCACTTCCGCCGGTAGATCGGCGCCCCATTGCACGCTCCCCCGGCGGTAGGGTTCACTGCGGTTGGCCTTGACAGCCCACTTGACCGCTCTAAGAATGAGTTGCTTGAAGGGCGCCCCGATAATGGCGAGGTTTTGCGGTGCAGGGTGCCCTCCGGTGGGTCGGCGTGCGAATGGTACGTCGACCCCCGCATGGACCGTTGCGCCTGCCTCGGAAACCCGTGACGGCAAGCCGCTGTGCGCGGTCTTGGCGCACGTCGTACCCAAACGTGACGTGTCAGCCGCCTGAGAGTGAGCAAGGAATTGATCAACTACCCGAACCGGCACCGAATCGAAACGCCCGCACTGCGTCGCCCCCGGCGATCCATCATCGTCGCATGGTTGTTGGCAGTCGCGGTCCAATCTGCGGCTGCGTCGGACGACTTGACGTTTCATTCACAAGGTCGCGACATCCCGCTGGTCAAATCGACGACCGAGTTCGCGGTCGCGATGGATGCCGTCGCCACGACGACAACCCGCGCAAAAATCGCCGCTGACCCAAGGTGCAGCGTGGAGCCCATTCCCTGGGCCGCCCAACGCGTCGACCACTGCATCGTCCGAGTCGCCCGGACAGACGTCACCACGAAGCAATTGGTCCGATCCATGCCCGGCGTTCGCGAGGTGCGAGCGGTGTACCGCTTCGCCGGATCCGATACTCCGATGCTGGCATCGGGCAATGCGGTGGTTCGCTTGCGGGCCGGCTTGAACGCATTCCAGCGAGATCAGTTTTTCAGTGATTTCCGAGTTCAGGTGGTCCGCGTGATCGACCCGGACAGCGGCGTGTACATCGTCAAGCCGCGTGGCGGCGCAGCGTCAGACGAAGTTCGTACGGCGATGGCGATGGCCCGCGACGACCGAGTTCGGCTCGCTCATCCCGACTTCGTCATTGCGACCGCGACGAAGCAGATTCTCAGTCAGGTCGAGGACCAGTTCTTCGACCAACAGTGGCATCTCAACAACACCGGTCAGGGACTGGGCACGCCCGGGGCGGACATCAACATCGCCAGCGCGTGGGAGTCGACCTTCGGCGAAGACGTCCGCATGGGCATCTTGGACGACAGCGTTGATGTCCTCCACGACGATCTCGCGCCGAATTATTCGCAACTTGGGCATGACCCGAGGACCGGACTGGAAAGCCCGCAAGCCCCAATTCCCTCGAACTTCGCAGACGCCCACGGAACAGCCGTGTTGGGGTTGGCGCTCGCCGACGCCAACGACGTGGGCGTGCGGGGCGTTGCACCGGCGGCACGATTCGCAGCCTCGCGAGGCATCAACGATTTGATCACGTTTGCACAGTTGGCCAGCGCGTTCACTTTCGCCAGGCAGCGTAACGTCGACGTCCACATCAACAGTTGGGGCTTCCCGACGTTGTCCAACCTTCAAGTGGGCGTGGTGGTCGACGCGATCGAGACCGCCTTCCTCACCGGCCGGCAGAGTCGTGGCATGGTTGTGGTGTTCGCAGCGGGCAACGACGGGAAGGAACTCGGCCCCGATGACGACCTGTCGACTCTGCCCACAGTGATCGGAGTGGGTGCGACCAATGCCGACGATCAGATCTCCTCGTTCAGCAATTTCGGTCCCGACATCGACGTGATGGCTCCCAGCGGCAGCGGGGACACCTTCTTGCCCGGCATGGTCACCACCGACAACACCGATGCTGCCGGATTCGCCTCGTTCGGATTCAACGACGGCAGCGGCACGGACATCTTCGGCCTGCCTGATTTCTCCGACCCCAACTACACGCGAAACTTCAGCGGAACCTCCGCGGCATGTCCGGTCGCGGCGGGCGTCGCAGCATTGGTGATCAGTCGGAATCTCGAACTGACGGCTGAGCAGGTGCGCACCATCATGTTGCAAACAGCGGAAAAAGTCGACCCCGCCAACGCTGCCTATCACCCCATCACCGAGCGAAGTTTGCGATACGGGTATGGACGAGTAGACGCCGGGGCGGCGGTCGCCGCAGCCAACGCATCCGTGACCAACGGCGGCTTCACTTGGCCTGAGCCCATCAAGGCTGTTTCCATTCGAAGCGGCAGAATCAACTGGACTGTCGGCGACAACATTCGCATGATCGACCCGGACAACAACGAGGACACCCCTCCGATTCCGCTCGGTGAACGCACGGTCCGCACGCTGGTTGTCGAAAGCGCCACGCCATTCACAGCCGCCCACGCGTTCGTTCCCACCGATGGCGTGCTGTACTCTCAGCAGGATGAACCCGTGGCCGGAATCATCGTGAAACAAAACAGTTCCGCCACGTCGTTCGCCCTTCCCGGCGGCGCGACCAAACTCTATTACGCTCTTTTCCCTTCCAATTCGATCGGACGCTTTGGTTTTGGCGTTACGATTGACACCGACGGCAACGTCGAAGGCGTGCCGGGTACCGGTGGCGGCGGATCCACCATCAACGTGGATTTCGAAAAGCCCCAACTGTCGATCGAAGTTGCACCCCTGTCGGGAATGTCACCGCTTCAGGTCCGCTTTAAGGGCAACGCGTTAAGCCAAAACCCCGTCGATTCGGTCGCTTGGGATTTTGACGACGGCGAGACGGCCGAACGCTCCCAACTCGCCCACCGTTACGTCGTGCCAGCCGGGGAGACGCGGCGTTTCTTCCCGACGTTTTCGGTCGTGGACTCTCGCGGGAACACGGCGACGCGCACGGTCGGCGTTGACGTTCAGGGTAGTGAGGTGACAACCGAGCAAACCGTCGACGCAATCATTCGAATCGTCATCGGGCTGCCCGGATCAGTGGGGTCGGACGTGGATCGCGGCGTGTCGCCGTTCTCCGTGGAATTCAACATCGACGGCGAGCCCGCCAACGACGACGTCGTCAGCGTGCGATGGGATCTTGGTGACGGCGCAACCGCGACGACCCGGTCCGTACCACACACCTACATCAACGATTCCTCCGTCACCCAAACCCTCCCCATCTCGGTTGAATTGGTCACGCGCTCCCCCAGCGGCACGCTGGTAACGCAGACGGCCACGCGATTCATCGCGATCGACCCGGACCCCAACTTCGTTCCCGATCAGGCGGCGGCCCCTGGAGACGCCGGAAACGCCGGCGCGGGT
>CAYQFV010000001.1:53672-61134 GCA_964416845.1 uncultured Phycisphaeraceae bacterium
GTCTTGCGACGATACTTCGTGACGCTCTTGCTGCGCGGTCGCGCCCGGCGGTTCTTCCCGGACTTCCTGCAAATCGGCATCTTGGTCGCCGTTTTGGGATACGTGTTGTATCTGCACTATTGACCTCTGGTGGGACCAGCCCTCATGGTCGATCACGACGGATCTGATTCGCCGACGCTGAGCGAACTTCCGACCGATGTGTTGATCAACTACGGTCGGTCGCTCGGCTTGCCCGTGTCGATCGACACCGCCCGCGGAGAAGCCCTTCGCCTCATCCGTGCCCGGCAGGAGTTGCTCCTGTCGTTCGACCGCGACGCAATGTTCGATGTGGTTGCGTGGTTGCGCGTGCCGGTTCGACGGTCTGCCGGAAAGGAGCAACTCGCCGAAATCATCTCCAATCACCACCCGCTGCGCTTTGACGGCCTCTCGGATCGTGGCCTGCGGGTATACGCAGCGTTGGCGGGCATGACCGACGTGGAGCGTCAGCCGCGTGATGCCATTCTCCAACACCTGCGCAAGCTTCAAGGCCTCGGTACCCGATTGCGAGCCGTGCGTCGTCGCGTGCTCGGATCGATGGTCTCCAAATTGTTATCGTCCGACAGCGTTGCCAACGGCAGCGACTATCGCTTCCTGCCCGACGACCCATCGTCACCAACGACGTTGCGCGACCAGATTGCCCAGACAGGGTTGGTTGGCGGCGTTGCGAGGAAGATCAAGGGCGTTGCCGACGATTACGTTCGTGAGAAGCTCGACGAAATCGAACAACGCATCGACCGCAAGTTGGACGAGATCGACGAGCGCTTGGGTGAATGGCGCGACCGGGAGATGACCCACCGACTGCGCATCATCAAGATCACGCTGTTGGCATCGATTCTTGTCGCGCTCTTGAGCCTCCTGTATGATTACCTGCATCGTTGACAGCAGGGGGCGGGGACACACGCACAACGGCGGGAGCGGGATCGTGTACGAGAAGCTGACGGATCGCGTCGAGCGTGTCATTCAAATCGCCAGAACCTTCGCGCGCGACCGAGATCACGAATACCTCGGCACCGAGCATCTCCTGCTCGCCATCGTTTCCGAAGGTACCGGCATGGGGGCTGCGATTCTCGCATCCGCCGGAGTCGACGAAGACAGCCTGAAGCAGGAGATCGGCCGCCACATTAAGAAGAGTATGGAAGACACATGGGTGTTCGGCCGACTACCCGGATCGCCCCACGTCAAGAGTGTCATCTCTCGCGCCATCGAGATTGCCAGACAGCTCGGCTCCCAGCAGATCGGCACGGAGCACCTTCTGCTGGCCATGCTCGCCGAAGAAGGCAGCATCGCAGAGCAAGTCCTCCGCAAGCTTGGCGTGTCCTACGACAAAATGCGCGATGAAGTGTCCACCCACGGTCACGACGAGTGATCGAATCGCCCGCTCCCGGGCATAGGACTACCGCCGCGCTGAACCCCATGCCCACAATCGCCCAAGACGACTTCTGACTTCAACGGCGACGATTTGTACGCTACGCATTCGGTCGCGTTGCGTCGGTCGAGGTCCGTTGGGGGCGTGGTCGATCGAATCGTCTCGGTGGCCGTTCCATCAGAAACGAAACACGGTCGACGTCACACGTTTCAACGGCCGACGGGAGCATCTTCTTCGCCTGCCGCAAGTCCGTTCGCCGCGTCAGGTGGTTCAGCACAACGTGTTCCGACTGCACGCGCTCGAGAACCCCACGCAAATCGCTCAGATGAATGTGGTCACCAAGCCGCGCCCGCCGGATGTGATCGCCATCGACGAACGTGCATTCAAGAATCAACACCTGAGCTTCCGCGACCCATGGCAGGTCGAGGAAATCGGCAACGGCGGTGTCGCCGCAGTAGGCCATCAAAGAAACCTCCGTGCGGTTTTCGATGGCAATGCCGCGCTTCTTAAGTTCGACCAGTTGAGGCCCGCTCTTGCCGACGAACTCTGCCTTGAGCTTGTTGCGAATCTCGATCAGCGAATAACCCAGCGCGCAAGCGGCGTGCTTGACCGCGAACGGACGAATGATGAGTCCGCGACGAAGGGACACATCCTCGTCGGGCAACACGCCCTCGATTTGCCCCGGCGCGTGGTGACCTTCGATATCCGCCCACACGTCCATCAGCCGTTGAATGTTCCTCGCCTGGTCACGGTGCACGATCACACGCCCAGGCTCGGTGCCGATGAAACCCCGTTGCGAAAGGTAGTAGGCGACTCCCGCCGCGTGGTCCATGTGCCCGTGAGAGATGCACACATTGTCGATCGGGACAATCTCCCGAGGCGCCCGGCCTACGTCGAAGCAGACGTTGTACTGCGGAACCGCGATGACGGTTTCCTCGCCCGCCAGGCTGTACCCGACGAGCGTCAGCCCGCCCACCGTGCGTGTGTTCATCCAAGTCGGCATGAGCGATACATTAGGGGGCGGTCCGGGGTCGTCAAATCATCCAACCCGGTTTTTTTCAAGCACTCAACATTTTGTGCTGTGCGGTTACAATAACAGCACCCAGAGGCGGTTGGCACGAGCGCCTGAGCAGACGCTCCCAACGTCGGCGGCTTGTCGCTGCAAAGACCCGTCGCCACAGCGACGGACGACGTCGTTCGCACGATACCCGGAGGCAGCCCCATCATGCGGTGTCCGGCATGCCGTGAAAGCAACAAGGACCGAGTCATCGATTCTCGCATGACCGAGGGCGGCGGCGTGGTTCGTCGGCGACGAGAGTGCCTCGCCTGCGGCCGACGATTCACGACCAAAGAGCGCGTCGACGAGCAGGTCCGCCTCAACGTGGTCAAGCGGGACGGCACGCGCGTGCCCTACGATCGCGAAAAAATCATCCGCGGTGTGCGGCAGGCGTGTTACAAGCTCCCCGTCACCGACGCCGACGTCGACCGTCTCATCGACGACATCGAGGGCGACATCTTCGAACGCCACGATCGGGAAGTCGGCGCGTCGTTCATCGGCGAATACGTCGTTCGTCGCCTCCGCAGCCTCAACGCAGTGGCCTACGTTCGCTTCATGGCTGTCTTCCGCCAATACCGCGACGTCGACGAGTTCATCGCAGAAGTGAAGAACGTCAAGGATCTCGAGGCGGTCCAATCCCCGGATCAGCAATCACTGTTCGACGCATGAACAGCATCACGACACCAACAGCCGCCAGCAATTCCAACATCGGCATGGCCACCAGCCGGTAGCGGACGCTTCCGATGAACACCGAATGGAGAATCAACACGTACCCGGCGGGTAGCAACAGCGCAGCCGCATCCCCAGCGCGACGTCGCAAGCCAATCGCACCGATCACAGCCAGCACGTACACGCCCAACGTCCAACCAGCGCTTATCCACCGGACCAGGGTTGATTGATACGATCCGACATTGGGCAGCGGGTTCCAGGTGCGACGGATCTTGGCAATCGCCAAACGTGCGATCCGTCCCGGCTGCTCGCGGATGCATCGATACGACGCGTCGAGGAAGTAGCGATTCCACGCGACTTCGTCCAGACCCGCCACCGCGTCCATCTGTTTAATGTCCCCAAGGTCGCTCGCACCGTTCGCCTGCGGACCGACCGCATCGTACAGAGAAATCCCGCCGCGATTCGTCAGCCAGCACCATTGCCCCGTAACACGCTGATTGCGAACCGCCCACGGTAGCAGCGCCAGCAAAACGACCCCGCCCGACAGCACCACGCCGCCGATCCCCCGACGATCGAATCGCCGTCGGACCACCAGGAAAACCATCCACAGCAGACACAACCCCAGCGTGGATTCGCGAATCAGCACGCACGTCGCCGCCAGAGCGCCGACAGCGACCCATCGCCCGTATCCCGCCCGCGATTCTCGACGTTGCAGATCCCATCCCACCAGCCACACAGCCAACAACGCCGTCACCACCAACGATTCAGTCAACAACAGTGACGAGAAGAACACCAGGAAGGGGTCAAACGCGACGAACAACCCCGCGATCAGCCCGACCCATCGTCCGGCGAGCCTCGCACCCAACGCCGCTGCCAGCGGCGCTGCGAGGGCGGCCAAGATCCACTGCGCGATCTTCGCGGCAACCACTCCGCCACGACCGGCGGCGAACAGTGCGAGAAACGCCGGGTAGCCCGGCATGCGCAGAGCGCGAAAACCATGTTCCCCGACCAGCCGGCCCTCTCTCGCCAACGAATCAGCGATCGACCAGTAATCCTGCTCGTCGGGAAACTCGAGCGCCGCCGGGTCTCCTGCCCGAAGGAATCGCAACGTTCCCCACGCGCCCCGAGCCGCGACAGCCACCAGGAAGATCAACAACGACCAACGAAATGTGAGAGAACGATTCACCGTGTACTCGCTCGGTGCAGCCCGGCAGGTCGGGGCGATGCCCGACGGAAGTGCTAATCCAGCTTGCGCGCGTTCATCTTGAGCACGGTGTGCGTCTGCCGCGTCACCTTCACCCGTTCATCGAGACGATGGCCGACGATCCAAATCGGGCCCAACCGGTCGCACAAGACAGCCACATGCTCCCGCTCAGCCGGGTCGACCTTCGTGTCGATCAGGAATTCCGAAACCTTCTTCGATCCCGGAGCACCCAGCGGCCAAAACCGATCGCCGCTCCGTTTCGCACGGACCACCAGCGGCAAATGCACGCGGTCGAAGTCGGCCCACTCTTCCAGCGGGTCGCAATGGCCCGTCGCCTGTCGCCACTTCGCAATTTCCTTCTGCGTGATCGCGACGATGTTGCATTCGATCTCAACGCGCCGCACGGGCAAGTGCGTGACACCCGGCACGTGAACCGCGATCTCCGGCGAAATCGCTTCGCGAGGCTCGTCGGTCGGTAAGGAAAAAACCAAGCGATCGTACAACTTGGTCACCGACATGCCGCCCGGCAAATCCAACTGTTTGCCGCTGGCAGGGTCTGAAATCAAATCGAGAACAGCCTTGAGATGCGCAAAGCTAAGATCCTGTTGGCCGACCTCGAAGATCTCGATGGCCCGCCGGACCAATTCGGTCTGAACGATGCGGTTCTTCTTGGCGAGCGCGACGGCGTTAAGTTCCATCATCTGATCGGTGCGACTGATGATGAGCGTCTCAAACGTACGCTGAGCCGTCTCGCGCAAATACTCCTCAAACCATCGTGCTTGCTCGCCAAGACGCAACAACGCTTCGCGAACCTGCGGGTTCACGTCGGATTCCAACTCGGGAAGGATCACGTTGCGAATCCGATTGCGCATCGGCTCGTTCGATTCGTTCGTACGATCTTCACGGTGCGGAATCCCCCGCTCCGCCAGAAACGCAAGAATCTGCTTGCGGGTGTGACGAAGGAGCGGCCGAACGACGTGGACGTCGCTCATCGGACTGATCGAACGCGTCGGCGGAATGCCCCTTAGCCCTCGAAGCCCCGTGCCCCGCAACACGCGATGCAGAATGGTCTCGGCGTTGTCGTCGGCATGGTGCCCAACTGCCACGGCCTCAGCCCCAACCTGAATGCACACCCGCTCCAACGTGTGATACCGCTCCTGCCGACCGACTTCCTCGATCGACTTGCCCGATTTGGACGCAAGGGCCGCAATGTCTCGCTTGACAATGCTGCACTGCAGGCCCAAATCGTCGGCCGCAGCGTGAACGAACGCCGCGTCCTCTTCGGCCTCATCGCCCCTCAACAGGTGATTCAGATGGGCGACGTGCAACGAAAGATTGACGTTTTCAAGATCGTTGAGCGAGTGCAACCCGTACAGCAGCGCCATCGAATCCGCGCCGCCCGAAACCGCCACCACCACCCGCGCGTCGCGCTCGAAGAGACGCTCCTCGCGGATCTGATCCCACAGAGTTTTGATGAATGAGCCGGGCACCGTGAACCTCCACGACCCTCGCGTGCAACCAGACCAAGTAAGCGAAAACGCCTCCCGAGAAAGTGTGGTTCAGCCGCCACCAGTACACATCGCCGCAGCCGACAGGAAGACCGTCAGCCTACTGCATGAGCATCATGTCCGCCACATCGCCGACGGTTTCGCTCAGCGTCGGGTGCGGGTGAATCGTTTCAGCAAGATCGGTCGCGACTGCGCCCATCTCGATCGCCAGAACGCCCTCGGCGATCATCTCCCCGGCATGAGGACCGGTTATGCCAACGCCCAACACCCGCTGCGTCGTCGGCTCGAATAGGATTTTCGTCAATCCGTCCGTACGCCCGATCGCCACCGCTCGGCCTGACGCAATCCACTGCATCTTCTTGACCTGATAATCAACGCCCCCAGCCTTCGCTTCGCTCTCGGTCAAGCCACACCACGCGATCTCCGGGTCGGTAAAGACCACCGCGGGAATCGTCCGTCGATCGAACACGACGTTCTTGCCCGCCAGAACCTCCGCCGCGACGTGTCCCTCGTGGACAGCCTTGTGCGCGAGCATGGGGTTGCCGATGCAATCACCGATCGCCATGATTTTCGGATCGGACGTCTTGAACTGCGCGTCGACTGAAATGAATCCCTTGTCGACCGTGACACGGGTCCGTTCCAATCCCAGATTGTCCGTATTCGGTCGCCGACCGACCGCCACCAGGACCCGGTCGAATTGCTTCCGCGCGGGCGTCTTCTTACCCTCAAACGCAACGCTGATCGCCTTACCCGTGTCCTTCATGCTCACGACTTTCGTCGAAAGACACACCTCTTTAAGAACCTTGTTCATCCGCTTGACGAGCGGTTTCGCGAGATCCGCGTCGCAACCGGGAATCAGCGTGTCCATCATCTCGACAACGGTCACGTCCGCCCCCAAGGCTGCGTAGACGGCACTAAGTTCCAAACCGATGTACCCCCCGCCGACGACCAGCAGCGTCTTGGGTATCTCGTCAATCGCGAGCGCCGCCGTCGAGTCCATCACACGCGGGCTGTCGACTTGTACGCCGCGCAAAACCACCGGAGACGATCCGGTCGCAATGATTGCCCGGCGAAACTTGATGCGCGGAATGTCGCCTCCGGAGATCGCGACGAACTTCGAGTCTTCAAACGTCGCTCGTCCCTGCACGCGATCCACGCCCAGTTTCTTGGCCGCACTGTCAAGGCCCTTGGAAAGCTTCGTGATGACCTTTGCCTTCCAACCGCGAACGCCGTCCAGATCGATCTTGGGTGGCGAGAACGAAAGGCCGAATTCCTTACCGTGCTCCGCCATGGCGATCAACTCCGCCACCGACAGAAGCGTTTTGGATGGAATGCAGCCGACGTGAAGACACACGCCGCCCAGCGGGCCTCGCTCCTCCACGATCGTGGTTTGGATGCCCAGCTTGGCAGCCCGAAACGCGGCGGAATAGCCCCCAGGCCCGCCGCCGATGACCAGCAGATCCGTCTCTTGTGTGAACTCACCAACAACCATGAGCCATCGGTCCTCCTAAATGGCCGCGATCAATCAGTCGCGATCGTCCGGCGTGTGCTTCGTCACTGACGATCCACTGGACGCGTGATGATCCACTGGATGGGTGCCCCATGGCTTTAGCCGTGGG
>CAYQFV010000001.1:61234-63606 GCA_964416845.1 uncultured Phycisphaeraceae bacterium
CAGCGTGATCGGGTTCTCCAAGCTCTGGATCAACTCGCCGCAGAATCGCGCGGCCTGCGCGCCGTCGGCGATGCGATGGTCGAATGCAAGATTGACCGGCATGATTTTGCGAATGACGATCTCTCCGTTTCGGACCACCGGGGTCTCCCGCGCCGTGCCAAGCCCCAAAATCGCCACTTCCGGATAGTTGATGATCGGCGTGCTGAACATCCCGCCCAGCGCTCCGACATTGGTGATCGTAAACGTACCGCCACGCAAGTCGTCAATTGCAAACTGGGACGTGCGGGCCTTCTCCGCAATGACGGCGAGCGCAGCACCAATCTGCGAGATCGTCATCCGATCCGCACCGCGCACGTTCGGCACGACCAAGCCCCGCTCGGTGTCCACCGCTATGCCGATATTGACATAGTCTTTGTAGAGAATCTCGCCGCCTTCCATGTCGAGGCTGGCGTTGAAAATCGGATGATGACGCAACGCGTCGCAAACGCCCTTGATGATGAACGACATCGCCGTCAGACGCTTCGTCCCGCCGGTCGCGTCCTTGTACTGTCGGCGCATCGCGTCCAATTCCGTGATGTCCGCCTGATCCATGTGCGTCACGTGCGGAATGTTCGACACCGACCGCATCATCTGGTTCGCGATGGTCTTGCGAATCTGACTCATGCGCTCGCGGCGAATCGGTCCCCACTTGTCCGCGTCCGCCACGCCGGGCAACGGCCCAGCCGGGGTAGCCGCCGCCATCGTCGGTGGCGGAGTTCCCGCAGGTCCGCCTGCCGATTCCACGTCTGCCTTGGTCACCCGTCCGCCCGGTCCCGTTCCCGCGATGGCGTCAATATCCACGCCCATCTCGCGAGCGAGTTTGCGAACCGCGGGCGCAGCGGCAGCCGTCGTTCGACGCGCAGCAGGAGCGTCCGGCGCGGACGTCTGCCCGCCAGCGGTTTTGACTGCCGGCGCTGGCGCCTTCGCAACCGAGTCAGCCTTCGACGGCGGCGTTTTCTCGGTCGCAGTAGCCCCGGCATCACTGCCGTTGCCCTCGAACGAAATCATCACGTCGCCGACGTTGACCGTCTGGCCCTCTTCCACATGAACTTTGGCTGCCACACCCGCGAAAGGCGACGGAATCTCAACCGCAGCCTTGTCGGTCTCAACCTCGAAGAGTCCCTGGTCTTCCGCGATGGTCTCGCCCTTGTGGACCAGAACCTTGATGACCTGGGCTTCGGTGATGCCTTCTCCAAGATCGGGCAGCGTAAATTGACGCGACATTCCGTGATTCTCCGGTGTAGGTCCGCGATGCAGAATCGCCCGGCCTGCGCAATGCGCCGGCCGCGATCACAACAAGCTTACGAGGCGAGCGTTTCGCGAACCGCGTGCTTGATTCGCTCCGGGTTCGGCAGGAACGCACGCTCTCTCGCAAAGTAGGGGAAGTGTACGTCGTATCCGGTGATTCGTCTAATCGGCGCTTCCAGATGGAAGAACGATTGCTCCATCAATCGCGCGACCACCTCCGCCCCCACGCCGCACGTCCGAGGCCCCTCATGGATCACAACCGCCCTGCCCGTTTTCGAGACCGACTGCGCGATCGTTTCCGTGTCCATTGGAGACACGCACAACAAATCGATCACTTCCGCCGAAACCTGGTCGTCGTCATTCAACTCGTCGGCAGCCTCAAGCGTCGGACGCATCATCGCGCCGAACGAAATCAGCGTGATGTCGCTTCCCTCGCGAACGACTTGGGCTTTGCCGATCGGCATGGTCTCCGGCTCGTCCGGAACCTCCTCCTTAAACGCTCGGTATACCGCCTTAGGCTCGAAGAAAATCACCGGGTCGTCATGCCGGATCGATTCCAGCAGCAGCGCCCGGGCGTTCCGAGGCCCGGAAGGGATCACCATCTTGAGTCCGGGATTGTGAGCGTACAGCGCCTCACGACTCTCGCTGTGATGCTCTATCGCGCGAATGCCACCCCCGTATGGCATCCGAATGACGATCGGCATGTTGAACCGCCCCCGCGTCCGGTTGCGAAAACGGGAGATGTGACCCTCGATCTGATGGTACGCTTGGTAGGCAAAACCCGAAAACTGCATCTCACAAATGGGACGAATGCCATACAACGCCAACCCCACCGCACATCCGGCAATCGCACCTTCCGCCAGCGGCGTATCGATGATCCGGTCCGCCCCGAAGTCAGCCAGAAGACGCTCCGACACTCGGAACACACCTTCGTCCTGCCCCACGTCCTCGCCCATCAGCACAACGTTTTCGTCTTCGGTCAGGGCTTCACGCAGCGCGAGGTTGATGGCCTTCACCATGTTCAGTTGTGCCATAAAAGTCCCTTCCTTCTTACCACAGCAAAGCTCCCATCCATCGATTCACAA
>CAYQFV010000001.1:63706-80192 GCA_964416845.1 uncultured Phycisphaeraceae bacterium
GTCGTTGTAGAGATAGTCAAAGCAATCCAGCGGGTCGACGTCGCGGTTGGCCTCATACTCCTGCACGCCCGCCTTGATGATTTCTTTCAGGTCGTCTTCGATCGACTTCAGCGTCGCGTCGTCGAGCACGCCCTTCTTGAGAAGATAATTCGTAAACCGGGGCACGGGGTCGCGCTTCTCCCACCGTTTCACCTCTGCGTCGTCGCGGTATTTCTTCGGATCGTCCGCCGTCGTGTGAACACCCAGACGATACGTCACCGCCTCGATCACCGTCGGACCGCCACCCTTGCGGGCCTTCGCGACCGACTCGCTAACCGCCGCATACACCGCCAACACGTCGTTGCCATCCACCTGCAGGCCGTCAATGCCATAGCCCACCGCCTTTTGAACCAGCGTTTCGGAAGCGGTCTGCCGCGCCCGCGGATGCGAAATTGCCCAATGGTTGTTCACGATGACGAAAATGGCCGGAACCTGATAAACCCCCGCGAACGTGAGCGCTTCGTGAAAATCCCCCTCCGACGTGCCGCCGTCGCCCACGTATGAAATCACGACGTCGTCCTTACCCTTTAGCTTCATCCCCCAAGCAATGCCGGTCGCGTGCGGAAACTGAGACGTCACCGGGACGGCAATCGGCGTGTCGTTAATACCTTCCGGAACCACGCACCCCTCTTCGTAACCACCCCAATACTGGATCAGCGTCTTCACAGGCCAACCGCGGTGGAACGCGCAGCCAGGCTCGCGAAACGCCTGCACCAGCCAGTCGCTCTCGCGGATGGCCGACACCGAGCCGCTCTGCACCGCTTCCTGACCCCGAACCGGCGCGTACGTACCGATGCGACCCTGACGCTGCAACGTGATCATGCGCTCGTCAAAAAGCCGCGTGAACAGCATCGTTCGATGAAGCGCGATGAGCTCGTCGCCGTTTAGCTTCGGCTCCAAAGCCTTATCAACGTTTCCCTTCTCATCGAGAATCGAGAGGTATTCGAGCTTTTCTTTGATCGTGATTTTCTTGCGAGGCACTGTCGTGGGACCTTTCACTCGGCAGCGGGTCATCCGACCCGCGCCCATCTTGCTGAACAAACCCAAACCCGCCCAGGGGGGAAATCTACGCCCGCAGCAAGTGACCAACACGCCACCTGCCGATTCGCACAAAACCGTACCGACCCGCCGCCGCTTCCGCCCGGATTCTACAGCAGAACCGTTCCGGACGCACGCCCTCCAGCAGCCCGGAAATCCCCGCCCCAACGGCACACCTACCGCGCCCGCGTCGCCCGAGAACCTCTCGCTTTGAGTTAATATAGGTAAAGTGTGATGCCCGAATCCGAAGCTTGGCGAGGATTGAATAGCTGGCCCGCGTCGTACTCCGTTGTCGACACCGCCACGAGTGTAAAAAGCGGCAAGGGCCGCTCAACGGAGCAGCCCAAGCCTGAGAGGGAGAGACTCAAAAGTCGCCACGACAGTCATGTCGTGCGACGAATTGACCGTTTTCTCGCCCCATGCGGGCGGTGCGGTGAAGGCCCCTGAAAGGCCAAGCCTCAACAACCTACGGATCGGTCATCGCCCCGATCCCAGCGTCATGGCGACGTGCCACCCCGCAGGCCAGTGGCCCACCCGATCGGCCGCCGCCGAGGGCGTTGAACCCATAGGATACCGCTTTTTGGCCAGGCGATTCAAGACCGCTCTGCGTGAACTCGTGAAAAAGGCAGCGTAGCGTCGCTACAATCCGCACAGGCCGCGGAGGCGGACGACCCGAGTGGTGGACCGTTCCATGACCGTGCAGCGTCCGGCTTGGAATCGCGTCGAACGACCGACTTCCGGACGTTGCAACACGGTAGAAGAGTTGGCCCCAGCAGTCTGTCGGACTTTTGTCGTGCGTTTTTTCGGGCGGCGGGTATCCTGCCAAGGCAATCGCATCCAGATTCGCGAAAGCCCGATGGCGTCACCAGAAATCGCGTCTGGTCTCGTAAACCAGCGTTCCGTCGTCCGACGCGATCGGCGTTCTCGCACGCCAATTGCGGATCCTGAATTGGATGCGATCGCCCTGACCCTCTCTCAGGCAGCTTTGCCGGGGGTTGCATCGAAGGCTGGGTGCGGTTAGTGTTCCGGGTTCATAGTTGACCGTTGTGTGAAGCGCCCGGCGAAGTCGGTGCGGTCGGCGGTCGTTTCGGAATTTTGGGCAAGACGAGATGTATAGGGCTGGCTAGGAAACATGACGCCGGAGACACGCACTACGATCATCAGCGATTATCGCGTTCATGAAAACGACACGGGGTCTCCCGAGGTGCAGGTTGCACTTTTGACCTCTCGGATTCACGAATTGACTGAACATCTCAAGACGCACAAGAAGGATCACTCCACGCGCCGTGGGCTGTTGAAGTTGGTCGGGCGTCGGACCCATCTGCTCAAGTTCCTGGCGAGCAAGGATCGGGCACGATACCAGGGCGTGATCGGACGGTTGGGCCTGCGTCGGTAGGCGTCAGCTGTTGTCAGTTCCAATGCCTTTGCGCGTCGACCGGATTGCCTATTCTCGCATCCGGGATCGTGGCTTGGTGGCGGCCTTTATCGCGTCGCAGCGATCGGGCTCGCAAAGCCCACGCCACATGAACCATTCTATCAATGTTAACAAATCGGCGAATGACTGAAGTCGTGGTGGCGCATCGGGCGCCCGTGTCGGTTGACGGTATCGAAACGAGTGACGGAAGAGGTTAGAGTAAATGGAATCTGCAACTGTAGAACGAGTGGACCGGACGGAAATCAGTGTCGAACGTGAGCTGGGCGGCAGAACGCTGCGCATTTCGACGGGGAAAATCGCCAAACAGGCGGCTGGCGCGGTGTTTGTCACGTACGGAGATACGACCGTCCTGGTGACCGTGGTGTCTTCGGACCCCAGGCCGGGCATCGATTTTTTCCCAATGACAGTGGACTATCGCGAGAAGATTTACGCGGCCGGAAAATTCCCGGGCGGTTTCTTCAAACGCGAGGGGCGGCCGACGAACAAAGAGATTCTAACGATGCGCATGATCGATCGGCCGATGCGCGCGGCATTCCCGAAGGGCTACGTCGACGAAGTGCTGGTGCAGTGCATGGTCCTGTCGACCGATCAGCAGAACGACCCCGACATATTGGCCATGATCGGCGCTTCGGCGGCGCTCAACATTTCGGATTTGCCGTTTGATGTCCCGATCGGAGCGGTTCGCGTCGGCTACATCGACGGGGAATTCGTTCTCAACACCACTGAATCGCAAATGGAATACAGCGCGATGGACATGGTGGTGGCCGGCCGGCCGGACGGCGTGAACATGATCGAAGTCGGAGCGGGCGAGGTCGCGGAGGACGTGATGGCTAACGCGATTGCGTTCGGCCAGAAGCACGTCGCCCAAATCAGCGAACTTATTCTGGAATTGCGCGAGAAGGTCGGCAAGCCCAAGACCTGGGAAGCACCGGCCCCGAAAACCGAGTTGGACAAGAAGATTCGCAAGTTCGCATCCGACCGTCTGAGCGAAGCCAGGAAGATCGTGAGCAAACTCGAACGCAAGGAAGCCATCCGGGCGATCTGGAAGGAAACGGTTGAGCATTTCTGCCCCGAAGGCGCTGACGACCTCGACCACACCGCCAACGATGTGAAGGATCTGCTTGACGATCTCACCGGCGAGTTGTCGGCGAACTCGATTCTCACTGACGGCAAACGATCCGATGGTCGCGGACCGCACGACCTGCGCGAGATCACCTGCGAGGTCGGAATTCTACCGAGGGTGCATGGGTCAGCCTTGTTCACTCGCGGCGAAACGCAAACGCTGGTCGTGACAACGCTCGGTACCGGTCGAGACGAGCAAATCGTTGACGGTCTCACCGAGGAGTTCAGCAAGAAGTTCAATCTACATTACAACTTCCCGCCGTTCTGCACGGGCGAGGTTCGCCGGGTCGGTGCGGTCAGCCGGCGCGAGATTGGCCACGGAGCCTTGGCGGAGCGATCGCTGGAGCGCATCCTTCCGTCACCCGACGACTTTCCGTACACCATCCGATTGTCGTCGGAGATCATGGAATCGAACGGATCGAGTTCGATGGCGTCGGTGTGTGGTGGCACGCTTGCCCTGATGGATGCGGGGGTTCCCATCTCCCAACCCGTCGCGGGCATTAGCATCGGCCGAGTTCACAACGACAAAAAGCGAACCCTGCTGGTCGACATTCTCGGCGAGGAAGACCACCACGGCGACATGGACTTCAAGGTCTCCGGCACCCAGCGCGGTATCACGGGCATCCAACTCGATCTGAAGATGGACAGCATCAACGAGGAAGAGATTCGTGAGACGCTGGCCCTTGCGAAAGACACGCGACTCAAAATCCTCAAGACCATGCTCGAGACCATCCGCCGGCCGAACAAGGACATCAGCGAGCATGCCCCGCGCATCCTCACCCTGAAGATCAATCCGGAGAAGATCGGCAAGGTCATCGGACCGGGCGGCAAGGGCATTCGCGGTATCGAGGCGGAAACCGGCGCGAAGGTGGACATTGACAACGATGGCACGATTCATGTGTCGTCGGTCAACATGAAGGCCGCCGAGCGTGCGAAGGAAATGATCGAGCTGGTTACCGAGGAGGTGAAGGTCGGCAAAATCTACACCGGCCGCGTGACCAGCATCAAGGATTTCGGAGCGTTCATCGAGATCACCCCAGGCCAGGACGGCCTCTGCCACATCAGCGAGCTTTCGGATGGCTACATCAAGAAAGTCACCGATGTGTGCAACGTGGGTGACACGGTGAACGTGAAGGTGATCGCCGTCGACGATCAGGGGCGCGTCAAGCTGTCAGCCAAGCAGGCCTCCCAGGAAATGCAGGAGGCTGCCGCCGACTAAACGTCGACACCGTTCGAACACGTCTTTTACGGTCTTGGCTGCTGCCGATCGCGGGTTTATAACGCCTGCGATCGGCAGTTGCGCGCGCCGGCCCGTCGTTCGCCCAACGGGGCAGCCCGTCGCGCAGGTCCGGAAAACTTCATTCGGCGACTCGCAACCGGGACACTTCGGGTAAACGCTCCCCCGCCCCATCGAGACGAGCGGCCGGTGATTATAGGCCATCGCGCGGACTGGGGATTACCCCGTGGGGCGAATCGCCCAAGCATCGGCTACGATCACCGTGCCGACCGCAGCAACAAATATAAGCTACAAAACTAATCAGAATCGGATACAATGTTTCATGCGGTCGCTGGGTCGCTTCGCCCTGCACGAATCCTGATCGGCGAAGCCGCCTCGGGCGATCACGGTGAGCCTGAGTGGGCTGACTGCCTGTCGGATTGCGCATTGTACGGGGCGAACCAAGACAAGGGGGTAAAGAAACCGATGCATCACGCCAAGGTTCACGTCGCGGTGAGTGCAGTGCTTCTGGTCAGCCTTGGGGCCCTTCTGCCCGTCGGCCAGGCCGCCAACTACACCGTCCACATCACGGACGACATTGACGACGGCACGTGTGGAGCGGATGGCAGCTTCGGCGGTGGGGCTTGCTCCCTTCGCGAGGCGGTGAAATCCGCCAACGCGAGCCTGGAGGCGGACACGATCATCCTGTTCGGCAACACGTTCCCGCTGACGCTGGCCGGGGGTGACCAGTCGGCGGTCGTGGGCGATCTGGACATCCGCAGCAGCGATCTGACCATCCGCGGCGCGGGGGCAGGCAACACCATCATCGACGGCTCGGGTATTGGAGCCGACTCCATCTTCACTGTCGATACGTTTCTTGAAAACATCACGGTCCTTCTTGAGGATCTGAGCATTCAGAACGCTGGGTCGGATGCTGTCGCCAATTACCCGACGGCCAACTTGACACTCACCCGGTGTGTCGTCGCCGGCAGCGCCCGACGGGGCATCAGCAACCGGGGCATGCTGACGGTCGACAACTCGGTGATCGAGACCAACAGACATGGCGGAATTTTCAATTTCCAAGCGGGCAAGGCCACCATTACCGATTCCATTATCCGCAATAACAGTACCTCCAACACCTTCCCGTTGGACGGCGGCGGAATATTCAATGAGGCGAACGGTGGCTGGGTCACTCTAGTTCGCACTCAAGTACTTAACAACACCGCGGCGCGTAACGGCGGCGGCGCCTGGAACCTGTCGTCGACGTTGACGATCATCGACAGCGTCTTCGACGGAAACCGATGCAGCATGTCGCGGACTTCAAGCTTCGGCGGTGCGATCGCCAACTCCGCCGGCACCGTCAACATTACGGGCTCAACCCTGAGCAACAACTCGTGCTCCGCAAACTTCGGCAACTCCGGCGCGATCAACAATGGCCCGCTGACCGGCTTTCCCGCCACGGTGAGACTGACGAACACCACCGTCAGCGGAAACACGGGCTTTTTCTTCGGCGGGATCAAGACCGGCTCCGGCTTCAGTGCCGTCGGCACGTTGATCCTGTCGAACTGCACCGTCACCAACAACAATCCCGTCGGGTTGTCGATCACTCCTGGAAGCGGGACCGTCCCGAATCCGGCGACCACCGTCCGGAACAGCATCATCGCAGGCAACATCGGAGGCGATGTCGGAGGCCCGGTTTCGTCGCTCGCATTCAGCATCACAAGTGGAAATCCGGGCATTGGCCCGCTGGCCAACAACGGTGGGCCGACTCTCACGCACGCCCTCCAACTGGGTAGCCCGGCGATCGACGGCGGCGACCCGGCTGGCTGCACCGACGCTCTGGGCAATCCGCTGAGCGTCGATCAACGCGGGGTTTTTCGTCCTCAGGATGGAGACGGAAACGGCTCGTTCATCTGTGATATTGGGGCGGTCGAATCCAACGATTGCAACGGCAACGGGTTTCCCGACGCGGCTGACGTCGCGAATGGCACCAGCCCCGACTGCAATGGCAACGGCTTTCCGGACGAATGTGACATCGGCGAGGGAACTTCGCAGGACACCAACGGCAATGGCGTTCCAGACGAATGCGAGACTCCGGGCGATCTGAACGGCGACGGCAGCGTGGACCTCGACGATTTCGCCGCGTTCGCAGACTGCGTCACCGGAATCGGCGGCGGTGTGCGCGCCAGCTGCGAACCCGCCGATTCTGACAGCGACAACGACATAGACCTCGCCGATTTTGGAGCGTTCCAAGTCCTCTTCGGCCGCTGACGCTCAGCGTTGCAACGCCCCGAGCGAATCGCCTGACCAAACCAACCGGCGTTGCTGACGTCGAACACCGCGCCATTGCACGGAGAGGCGTCGTCCGTCAAAAGAGCCACCGCCGATCGCGGGCACTCACGCTATGGTGCGTTCAAACACGGGCAGGCCCTCACGGTGACCGCCATCTCGGAGCTTACCGTGTATACGGTTTCTTCAACCGTCTCGTCCGTGGGAATTGGGCACGTTACGGGTCTTCTCGGCCCGGCGCGAGACCGGACCTTGATTGTATATTTCTCACGCCTCCACTTGATGGTCTTTTCGGTCTTACCGTCGTGCGTGAGAGTGATGTGATCTTTGTGATGGATGTTCTGGATTGAACGCGCTCCCCACTTCAGTCCGAAGTTGTGCATGCTGTCAATCTTGGCGCCCGTGTCGGCATCAAAGGTCGACGCCATCGTCTCGATCGTGTCCTGCAGAAACGTCTTTGGCTCATTGGATTTACAGGGCAAATGGGCCGAGCCTTCACAGTATGTACCTGGCGTAATCGTTATGGTGATAAACACGGTGGCCGGACCACACCCGGGAACCTGTACCGCGAAGACTTGCTCGAGGACTTCACCCAACGCCGGAAAAGACGCCTTGGAGATGAGTTTCCCCCCGCTGCAGTCGACGTCTGGCCCACCGCCATCATCTTCGCGAATCGACCCGATCGAAGACCGATTCGGTAGACTCGCGGCGACCCCAACCGCCGCGCTTCGGTCCGACCGAACGACGTGGCTCACGTCATGTCGGCGACCCAAACATATCCCGGCAGTTGACAAGAGTGACATGAGGCAAATGATTCGTGTCGCTGTAGGTGACACTTGGGTTCCCTCTTACGAAGGGGCATCGAGGCGATCGGAACCGCAGGTACAATCCTACCGGAGACGTCGCGGGACGATCACAGCCGCCCCGTCCGCTGGGATCGAACGATTCCCGCTGGTGTCGCCATTGTCGTTTCAGAACACCTGGACGAGAACCGGCGACGGTGATTCGGAGCGGTCCCTTCACATGGCTAACATGTGGATGTTCGTCCACCGACTGGCTTGTCGCAAGCCTGAACAGCTCTCACACCGTAAACATCGTTGTCCGATAAATAACACAAATCAAGCACAGGCGGCTGGCTGGAGTTCGCGCAGCGGCCTGCCTCACTTCGACGGACGCAACCAGCGTCGCGTCGTAACGTTAGATTTCCACGTGATTTCCGAGGGGCCGGCGGGGCGGATGCGAGCCGCGACGCGAGTGGCAAAGGTTTTTTGGAGCGGCGGGAATAGGTTGGGCGCGTGTCTGGTTGTTGATGGTGGGTGGTCGGGGCCCACCGGAGGGACGGCTCGCCCTCTTGAACTCGACCGCCCTTTTCTATTTTTTACGGATTCGGCCTCACGGTCGCGCTGGGCGATCGGTGTTAGCTTGGTGGGATCAGGGCTTCGGCGAGTAGCTCGGCAGGGTGTCGCGCTGTGACACTTGTGTGGTGGGCGATCTGGTGTCGGCAACTAAACCCGCAGGCGACGATGTCGGCTCCGTCTCGCGATCGAACCGCGGGGAACAACCGATCGTCGCCGATGGCTTTCGCGACGTCGTAGTGTTGCGCTTCGTGTCCGAACGCGCCGGCCATCCCGCAGCAACCGCTGTTGATTTCCTGCGTTTCAAAACCGGGCGGGCTATTCAATACCGCGAGCACGTCAGCCGTTCCGACGAGTGCTTTTTGGTGACAGTGGCCGTGGTAGAGAATGCGCCTCGGTCGATCGGAAAACCGCAAGCGGTCGGGGTGTTCGCGAAGCAACTCGGCAAGGAAGGATTCCAGCGGTTGGGCCAGGTGGGCGACGGCAGCGGCGGTCATGGTACGAACAAGTTGGGGATACTCGTCCACGAGGGTGAGGAGGCAACTCGGCTCGGTGCCGACGATGGGCGTGCCCGTCGCGACGAAATGTGAAAGTCTGGCGATGTTTCGTTCAGCCGCGTCCTTCGCTTCGGTGAGCATGCCCTTGCTGATGAGCGGTCGCCCGCAGCATTCAAATCGCGGTGCAATCACACGAAAACCCGCCGCTTCCAAGAGGTCCACCGCGGCAACTCCGACGTGCGGAGCGAAGAAGTTGGTCCACGTGTCGGCGAAGTAAACAACCGTGGGACGATCGAGGTGGGCGTCTGAGAGGTCGTCGCGATGACGCGTGAACCAGTGGTGAAACGTGTGTCGCGCGAACTTGGGGGGCCGGATGCGGCGATCAAGCCCGTAGCGTTTTTCCATCCAGAAGCGCATCGGGCGAGATTGAAGAATCGCGTTGCTGATCCTTGGCAGTCGACTTGCCAGTGCGGCGCGTCGGGGGGATTCCGCGACGAAGCGTGCGCTCTTCGAGACGCCACGTCGCATGTTCCGGGCGGACAGCCACTCAGCCTTCATCTTGGCCATGTCGACGCCGGTGGGGCACTCCGTCTTGCACGCCTTGCACATGACGCATAGGTCCATGACTTCGTCCAGGGCGGCGTCTCCCAGGCCGTCGATGAGTCCGCGGTTGGACAGTGCGACGCGCAGGGCGTTGGCGCGAGCGCGGGTGGTGTGGGTTTCGTCGCCGGTGGCCATGTACGACGGGCACATGGTCGCGACGAGCGTCTGCCTGCATTGCCCCACGCCGCTGCACATCTCAGCCATGCCCGCCAGCCCGGAATGGGCGGAAAAGTCGAGATAGGCCTTGGAGGCGGTCGTTCCGTAATCAGATCCGTAACGCAGGTGCTGATCCATCGGCATGGGGTCGACGATTTTTCCGGGATTGAGCAATCGGTCGGGATCGAAGACGTCTTTGATTTGAGTGAACGCGCCGGTGATGATGGGGCCGTACATTTTCTCCAGCCAGCAGGATCGCACGATGCCGTCGCCGTGTTCACCGGTCATCGCGCCGCCGAATTCGAGTGCCAGGTCGCTGACACGATCGGCGATGCGTGTCATGCGCTTGACGTCGCCCGCCGATTTGAGATTCAGGACCGGCCGAACGTGGATCAATCCGACGCTTGCGTGGGCGTAGTAGCCGGTCTCGGCAACGCCCTCGTCGCGCAGAATGTCGCGAAACCGTGCGATGTAGTCGCCGAGGCGAGCGGGATCGACTGCGGAATCTTCGACGAACGCGTGGGACTGTTCGTCTCCCGGTTTGGACATGAGCAAGCCGAGCCCGCGTTTTCGCAGATTCCAAACAGCAGATTGGCTGTCATGATCCAGAATCGGCGTGAGCGCGTGGCCGACGGCGCGGCGGGTGAGATCGGCTTGCAGACGGTCGATTTGCCGTGACACGTCATCGCTGTCATCCCCAAAGAACTCGACGATGAGAACTGCTTCTGCCGAGAGATCGATGCGTGCTGCTTTGCGGGCCGAAGTTGCGTCGCGGGTGGCTGCCTCCATGACCATCCGATCGATCAGTTCGACTGCGGCAGGGCGATGCTCGAGGATGGTCGGCGTCGCATTTAGGGCGAGGATCAGGTCGGTGAAGTGGACAAGCAGCAAGCCTGTGCTCTGGGGCAGGGGAGACAGCTTGAGGGTGGCTTCGGCGATGACGCAGAGCGTTCCCTCGCTTCCGCAGATGATATCCACGGGGTTGATCGGACCGACAGTGTCGCAGAGACGGTCGAGCAGGTATCCACCGTTGCGTCGTAAAAGCTTTGGGAATCGCTTTCGCGCTTCGTCGCGATGGGTGTCGGCGATCTGTTGCAGTTCGGCGGTGATACGCTCGCTCGTCGCCGATGGGGATGCGTCGTCAGGCCAAGTGACGATCTCTCCGGTCGCCAGTACGACCGTGAGATTCTCGACGTGATCGACGGTGCGCTTGTAGTAGATTGAATGGGCGCCGCAGGAGTTGTTGGCGATCATTCCACCGATGGTTGCCCGGCTTGAGGTGGCAACATCGGGTGCGAAGTGAAGCTGGTGCGGGGCGAGGCGTGCGTTGAGTTCGTCCAGCACGACGCCCGGACCGACGCGGGCTGTGCGGCGTTCGATGTCAACGTCGATGATCTGGTTCATGAATCGTGAACAGTCGAGCTGCACGCCGCCGCCGACCGCGCCGCCGGCGAGCCCCGTACCGCCACCGCGTGGCACGATGGAGACGTGGTGATCGCGACAGTGACGGACGGTTGTCACGATGTCGTTGGTATCGAGCGGCTGCACGACGCCCAGCGGCGTGATTTCGTAGATGCTCGCATCGGTTGCATACAGCGTGCGGGCCAGTCGATCGAATCGGACGCTGCCGCGGATGTCGCGGGTCAGATCGGCTTGCAGGCGGCTGGAGGATTGAGGCGACTTCGTGGCATCCATGGGGTTAGGGGGGCATCGGGATGGTGCGTCGCCGCAGGAGAAGCCGGCGAAAGACACCAACGGTCTGCTTGGCCATGGTGCTCATGGGGTGGTATTGCTTGACGTATTCCAGCGCGCTGGACGCCAGGTCTCGTGCCCGGGCATGATCGAGCAAAAGCAATTCCAAGCCCTCCGCGAGTGATTGTGGGGTGCGGTCCGCGCAAACGATCGCGGTCTTGCCGTGGTGGAAATAGTCGGTCGCTCCGTCCGGAAAGCAAACGACAGCCGTGCCGTTCGCCATCGCCTGAAGTGGGCGAGCGGAAACAGCGTTGTCGCCGGGCGCGACGACCAGAACATCCGCGCCGCGGAGCAGTTCTATGGGTTCAGCCACCGGGTTGGCAAAGGTGACGATGGGCGCGAGCTTCTTCGCCTGCACGGACTTGCGCAAAGCCGTCTCGGCAGATCCGGTTCCGGGGAAGAACACTTGAAGTTGATGGCCGTGATCACGGACGATCTCCACGGCGGCGAGGATCACGTCGATGCCGCTACGCTGTTCGAGTGGCGCGGTACAGAGGACGGAGGGAACTCGCCCGGGATCATCAAAGCAAGTGATTTGCGATCCGCGGAGTACGCCGGGTTTGATCAGAGTGCAGTGGTCCGAGTGGACGCCCAAGGATTCAACGAGCGATCGATGCAAAGGCTCGCTGGCTGCGATCCAATGGGCGATGGGGCGAGCCTGGTAACGACTGAGCAGGTCCAGGTCTTCTTCGGACGTCACCTGCACGACCAGATCGACATCGAACTCGTCAGCCAATTCGGAACCGAGGAGATAGGTACTTCCCGCGACGGCATACACGAGCGACAGCGGGCGGGCTGACAGAAAGTCTACGATGCGCCGAAACCGAACCCGCCTAAGCGGCCAAACGAGCGGATCGTGGACGAATAGCTGAACAGGCCCCAGCGACGCGAGGGACTCCGCCTCGGGGGAAGAACTGATGAGTCGAACCTGCGTCGCAAGGTCGACCAGACCGACGCAGAGATGTCGGATGACCGGCCGAAGGCGCGTGAGAACGTCGTGATCGGTGCAGATGACCGCGTCGACTGAAAGTGATCTGCTTTCCTCTTGTGCAACGTCGGCCATGGCGGTCTATCTCAATGTGAAGGTGCGAACGTGTCAACCGGGAACCGTCGGCGTAGTTGGGGCAATTGCCAAAGGGACTGCGAGGTTCTATCCTCTGTTGAGTTCCCACCTGAGGCACTGGAGCACAGCGCGAGGCGAACGTGAGAATCGTACGAAGTCTGGACGCAGGGAAGCTGAATCTCGAACGGTCGGTTCTGTCGATCGGTAATTTCGACGGACTTCACCGAGGCCACCAGCAGTTGCTCGCCCAAGGGGCGATGTTTGCCGAGAACGAACGTGCTCCGCTCGTGGTGTTGACGTTCGATCCGCACCCGATTGCCATACTCTACCCTGATCGGGCGCCCGCACGGCTTGCGACGCAGTCGGACAAGCTCGAAGCGTTCCGCCGCCATGGTGTGGATGTGGCTGTCGTGCTTGAAAGTTCTCCGGAGCTGCTCGGCATGGAACCCGATCGGTTCATCGAAGTTGTCGTCGAGGCGATACACCCGGTGCACGTGGTGGAGGGAGCGTCGTTCGCGTTCGGTCGACATCGGAAAGGAACGCCGGAGTTGCTCGGCGTTCTGGGCGATCGCTTCGGATTCAAGGTGTGCGTGATCGAGCCGGTGCGTCTTCAACTCGACGAGCAGCCGGGCGTTGCGGTGTCGAGCTCGCTGATTCGACAACTCATCTCTGAAGGCAAGGTGCACCGAGCGGCGCTTTGCCTGGGGCGTCCGTATTCGCTGACCGGCCGGGTATCGAGCGGCGTGGGGAGGGGCGTGACGTTGGGTTTTCCGACGGCCAACGTGGCGGATATTGAGCAATTGGTTCCGGCAGACGGCGTGTATGGCGGCGTTGCAATTGTGGGCGGGTGCAGCACGACGGCGGCCATCAGCATCGGTACGAATCCCACGTTCGACGGATCGGAGCGCAAGGTTGAAGCGCACTTGCTCGATTTCGACAAGAACGTGACCGACGAATTCATCCGATTGAACTTCGATGTCTGGCTACGAGAGCAACGGAAGTTCGCGGACGGGGATGACCTTGCGCGGCAGATCGCCGACGACATCGCCACAATCAGAAGGCGCGTCGCGCCCGGCGACTGACGCGCGGTGAAACATCACACCGCAACCTTGATCGCCAGCGACGTGAATGATCGTGCGTAGCGTTTCATCACGTCAGTCCATCAGGCGGTGGTGGTGACGCCCCCTTCATCGGAGTGCAATGCGTGACAATTTCCGAGGACCACATGCGACGAGTAGGAGCGATCGTGACAGGATGGAGGCGACCGCTGCTGTTGACGCACGCTCGCCCGGACGGCGACGCGTTGGGATGTTTGGTGGCGATGCGTTCGATTCTTCGCAGTGTTGGGGCGGCCCCGCTTGCGCTGCTGTATGAAACGCCGCCGGCAAAATACGACCTGCTGACCAAGTCCGAACCGTTTCCCATCTGGGGCGATTCCGTCCACGAGGCGGACCTGGATGCGATCGACGGCGTGCTCGTGATGGACACGTGCACATACAACCAACTGGAACCTATTGCTGAGTGGCTTCGCAGGAACGCGGGCTCGCCAACTCGCCCGGTGGTCGCGATGGATCATCATCAAACACGAGACGAGTTGGCCGACGAGTATCTCGTTGACGAATTGGCAGCGGCTGCTTGTGAGATCCTCTACACGTGGGCGTCGACGTGCGATTGGTCGCTGGACGAATCGGCGGTTCGTGCGCTGTTCGTTGGGATCGCGACCGATACGGGTTGGTTCCGGTTTTCAAACACGCGATCGGTGACGTTGGAGATTGCGGCTGATCTGGTGCGGCGAGGCGCATCGCCGGACGAAACCTATGGCCTGCTGTATCAAAACGAGTCAGCCGCCCGGATTCGACTGTTCGGTGCCGCCCTGAACGCGATGGAACTGCACGACGGCGGACGGCTGGCGGTTTTGCCGGTATCGAAGGCGATGTTCGAACGTTGTGGAGCAGTTCCGGCGGACACGGAGGATCTTGTCAACGAGCCGCTGCGAATTGCCGGCGTGGAGGCCGTGGTGCTTCTCGCCGAGCCCGCCGACGAGACGACCGGACCGATCAAGGTGAGTTTGCGCAGCAAGGGCGGTGTGAATGTGGCGACGGTGGCGGCGCGTCTCGGCGGCGGCGGTCACGAACGCGCGGCGGGCGTGCGCATCGCGGGAACGCTTGCGGACGTGTGTGCCAAGGTGCTCGCGGAGTTGGCAGTAACGAAAGGGTGAACCATGTTTCTTCGACGATCAATGATGCCCACAAGGACTTCGAGACTGCTTGCAATCTGCGTAATCGCAAGCACCTGTTCAACGGTTTTCGGGGGAGTTTCGCAGCCGTTCACGCAAAGATTGCCCGGCGATGCAGTCTTGTATCTCGAGTGGTCGGGTTGGGACGCGTTGGAATCGTACAACTCGGAAACGCCGTTCGGCGAACTGTTGGCGACGCCCGGCGTTTCTCGATTGGTCGGAGAGTCGATTCGGACACTTGAACTGGTCGTACGCAAGCAGGCGGCTAAATCGAACGAGGCGGAACTTGCCGAAGCCGCTGTGAACGTCATCGAGACACTGTGGCAGAAGCGCGTTGCGATCGATGTTCTGCGGGTGGCGATGAGCAAGGTCGGTCCTGCGGTGGATCTCGCACTGGCCATTGATGTCGGCGACGGTGCGGATCAATTCGTGCGATCGTTGGAGCGGCTCGCGGTCGCTGCGAAGCTGCCCCCGCCGACCGATGTCGAGATTGAAGGAACAACGTTCAAGTGGATACCGCTGCCGCTGCCTTCTCCTATTCGCTATGCAATCGTGGACGGCGTCTTCGTGTTGACCCTGGGCGACGGGACCACTGCGCGGGTGTTGTCGTGCCTGTCGGGCAACGGAAAGACGGTGTCGGATAACGCCCGGTTCAAAGCTGCGATGGACCGGATCGGTGAACGAAACCGCAAAACGTGGATGACGCTGCACTTGGACGTGAAGGCTGCCCTCGGGCATGCCCGACGTGCGTATCAAACGATCAGCGGCGCTGAAACGTTCCCGCCGATGGCCGAGGCCGTCCTTTCGTCGGCGTCGCTGGACCGCTTGCGATCGGTCACGGGTGTGTGGCAGGTGGCGGACGGAGAGTTTCGGCAGTCATGGTTGATCGCGTTGCCGATGGAGAACGGTCACCCGAAATGGATGAACCAGTCTCCGATTACCGATGCCGACATCGCCATGGTTCCGGGCGACGTGACGTTCGCCAAGATTGTCAACATGAGGCTTCTCGATGTGTATGACGGATTGATGCACGTGATTGCGGCGGCTGGTCCGGCCGTCCAATCTCCGGTCCGCAACGCGCTGGCGGAGTTGGAAGGCCGCTTGAATCTGCGCATCCGCGAGGACATCCTGGCGACGCTCGGCGACGGGTTCATCGCCTACGTGAGCCCCGCAAGCGGTGGTTTCGCGTTCACGGGCGTGACGATGTTGATCGAAGCCAAGGATCCACAACGTGTCTCAAGAATGTTCGACCGCGTCTTTTCGGCGATTGGCGAGCAGGTCGATGAACTGACCGTCTCGCTCGAAGATCGCACGTACAAGGGGCACACCATTCGCTTCGCAGTGTTGACCGGTCCGCCCGTACCGGTCGCCCCGGCCTGGAGCGTCTACGAGAACCATTTGGTCGTCGGGCTCTATCCGCAAGTTGTGATGCGAGCGTTGGACCACCTGATGTCCGACGATCCGGCGGACAGCTTGCTGCAGCGCGAGGATTTCGTTCGCAGGCGAAAAACGCTCCCCGGGAATTGCTCGGCGATCGTGTATTCGGATACGCGGGTGGTGATGCGCAACGTGTACCAGTTGTTGTTGCCGGCGGCGACGGCGGGTGTAACGTGGGCGCGATCGCACGGCACGCAGGTCGACGCGGCGATGATCCCGACCTATGACGCGTTCGTCGGAGCGTTCTT
>CAYQFV010000002.1:0-68590 GCA_964416845.1 uncultured Phycisphaeraceae bacterium
ACGGCTTCCGAAGCGCCGGCCATGGTCGACGCCGAGGAAGCAGCGGGCGAGCTAGCTCTCGTCGGTTGACATCACTCGACGTTCAAAGATGGACTGATCGAGCGACGCACCGTGCGCCTTGAGTCGATCCAAAAACCCTGGCCTTAATCCAGTGGCAACGAACTGCCCGTACATCTTTCCTTCAGAAGTCGCCCCCAGCGGTTCAAACTTGAACACGTCCTGCATGGTGATGACGTCACCCTCCATTCCCTGTACCTCCGTGATGGATGTAATCTTGCGTGCCCCGCCGGTGAGGCGCTGGGCGGAAACAAGCAGATGAATGGCCGACGCAACCTGCTGGCGAATCGCCTTTACCGGCAACTCGAAACCCGCCATCATCACCATCGTTTCAAGGCGCTGAACAGCATCTCGCGCGCTGTTGGCGTGAATCGTTGTCAACGAGCCGTCGTGGCCCGTGTTCATCGCCTGCAACATGTCCAACGTCTCGGGTCCGCGACACTCCCCAACCACGATGCGATCCGGACGCATTCGCAGACTGTTGACCAACAAATCACGAATCCGAATCGCTCCTTTGCCCTCGATGTTCGGCGGCCGGGATTCCAATCGGACAACGTGCGTCTGACGCAAACGCAGCTCGGCTGCGTCTTCGATGGTGACGATGCGTTCGTTTTCCGGAATGAAAGACGAGAGGTTGTTCAGCAGGGTCGTTTTTCCAGACCCCGTGCCCCCCACGATGATGATGTTCAGCCCGCCGACCACGCATGCCTCAAGAAAGTCGCGCATCTCAACCGTACAACTGTTGAAACGCAAATAATCGTCCCATGTGATGGGGTCAGCCCCGAAACGCCGAATCGACATGCTGGGCCCGTCGATGGCGAGTGGCGGGATCACTGCGTTGACGCGACTGCCATCTTTGAGGCGAGCGTCAACCATCGGGGAAACTTCGTCGCAGCGCCGGCCGACGGAACTGACGATCTTGTCGATGGCGTGCATCAAGTGCGCGTCGTCCCGGAACTGCACGTCGGTCAGTTCAAGCTGCCCTGACCGCTCGACAAAGATCTGGTGCGCTCCGTTGATCAGGATATCGCTGATCGTCGCGTCCGACAACAACACCTCCAACGGTCCCAATCCAAATGTCTCGTCGAGCACCTCACTGACCAACCGCTTGCGTTCGTTAAAGCTCAGCAGCGTGTCTTCCTGTTCGGCGAGGTGAGCAACCACCTCGCCAACGCTGGCGCGTAACGCTTGATCGTCCCCCTCAAGAGCGGTCAGGTCCAACTGTTCGACAAGCTTGCGGTGGATTCTCGTCTTGAGAGCATTGAACGCGTCCTGCTTCGCTTTGGCCGGCTTGTTTGTCCGAGACGCAGTGGTCTCCTTCGACACCTTCGGCGCGGTACTGGCCGCCGGTGCTTTGGGTGGCACGGGCGCTGCAGGCACGGCTGTTCGATTCCCGAACATTGTCGTTTACCCCTTCCCCACTGGCAGTGTTCGACCGGACGGCGAAACAATTCAGCCGTTACGTCTCAATCCGAGGTACGCACACTACCGTCAATTCTCACCTTTGGCACTGCACACACGCGGCGCGCACTTGGGTCACGCCTCGCTAAAGATTCTACTTAACAAGCGACTTCCCTTTTTATTGGCGTTCTTGTCATCATTCTTGGCGCCGTCGGGCGTGTGCACGCTTTCAGCCAGTTCACGAATCGCCGCTCTCACCTTGGTACGCGGACCCAAAGTGCTTAGCGATTCACCGAGATTGACCGCCGAGCTCACGGTCGCCCAATCGTCCGGGATCGTGGCAAAGATGTCCTTGTCCAATGTTGCTTCGACGTCCGATCTGGTGAGCGGCCCCGATTCCTTTCCGATGCGATTGCACACGAGTTTGGTGCGGTCCAGATTGAACCCCGCCTCCCGCATTCCTTGAAGGATGCGCTGGGCGTTACGCACACTGGGAACCATTAACTGTATGACCATTAACATCGTGTCGGTGATATCGAGGATCGCCGACGCGCCGACGTCGTAGCGGTTCGGCCCGTCGACGACGACATAGTCATTCATTTCCGCCAAATTACTCAGGATCGCGACGCAGTTTGCCGCTGTAATGTTATCCGACTGAACGAAATGGGTCGGGCGACTGAGCACCTGAACACCGGACGAATGCTCTACAAGTGCCCGTTCAATCACCTGGTGCTCCAGTTGCTCCGGCGACTGCGCCAAGTCGGCGATGGTGTACGTTGGAGACACGTCCAGCAACGTTGCCACCTGCCCGAACCGATAATCCAAATCGACGACCACCACGTTTCCACCACTGATCGACTTTAGCTCCACGGCCAAGTTGGTCGCGATGGAGGTCGCTCCAACCCCGCCCGCCGTGCCGAGAACCGAGATGAGTTTTCCGGACGGTCTTCGTTCGTCAGCCTGATTGGCGACCTTCGCGAGGGCGTCGGAAAGAATGCCGCGGTCCATCGGTTTCGTGATGAACTCGCGAAACCCACGCCGCATCACTGAGAGAATCAGTTGGCCATCGGTCGACTCGCTGACTGCGAAGACCGCTATCTGCGGGTTGTTCGTAGCGACTTCGCCGGCGATCGGCAGCACGCAATCCGGTGATGGGTCGAGGTGAAGAATGAGTACGTCCGCAGCGAACTGCTTAACGACATGAGGGAGCATCGCCGGCTCGTCGACTTCCGCAACGATGCGAACCGTGTCGAAAGACGTCAACGTGCTGCGCAGCGACGGCCCGAATGACTCGTCTGCATTGAAGACGATCACTCTCAGGGCATTCATCACTCAGTCGACTCCCCTTCGCCGCACAGTACGAACACAGCTCACGCCGGCCGCAACCGTACAACGCACGCATGTTCGATTCGCAGTTTCCCCTACCTGCCAACCGAACGACGCAGCCTTCTCCATTCCCCGAAAACCAGTGTCGCGCTCTGCCCCGCGAAACGCCTGCCTACACCTATTCGACTATTCAATCAACTCAACGGGCCTCTTTCCGCTGAGGCGCACGAAAATGTCTTCAAGCTGTGCTCGATACGTCGCAATGTCACCGCCCGTCGCCGCCAGGTGTTCGCCCCCGGCAATGGTTGCCACTTCTTCCATCAGTCCAGTGTCCGCATAGGCTCCGACGCTAACCGCGAATATCCGAATGCCTGCATCGGCGGCCAACTGTGCTTGATCCAAAACATACTGGCGGGCCTGGCCCATAATCCGTTCACGATCAGTGTACGATCCCGACGGCCAGTGCCCGTTCTCGTTGATGTTGACCTGCCCGTCCGTAAGCAGAACGATCATCTTATGGGCGGCCGGCCGCGCCGGATCGGTCGTTAGCGTCTCAATTCCCTTTTCCAAACCCCCGCCCATGTTGGTCCAGCCATCAATGTGGCCGGCCTGCATTTGCGACAGACCACTGACACCGGTCGTAACTTCCGACAGGTCCGAATCTTTGACAAGCGGCACGCGGTGAAGAGCGGTGTAACCGTAAATGTCCAGCGCGATCTGGTCATCGTTCTCGAACGCGCCAACGAAGTTCACCATGACTTCCACTGCGTCCTTAACCGCCTGCATCGGCTGGGCCGGCGTAGCTGCCAACTCCGGCGTTTGAGAGTGGGACCAGCGGCGCTCCAGCAAATAGTTGGTAAACGTTTTCGGTCCAAAGGATGACTGGAAGTGATCATTGGTCCTCGCCATACGACTCCAGCGGCTCGACGCCCAATAAATATAGTCTAACCATCGACTCCCTGGCTCGTCGAAATATGGTTCGATCCACGTTAGCTCGCTGGAATCCACGCGGTCGTCGCCATTCCCTTGAACAGCGTCGGGAATCGACTCCCAGGCACCGCCGGGCTTTCCGCTGTCCCATCGTGCGAACCCCAACGCAACGGCAACCTGACGACGATATCGCGACGAACTTCCATGCTGCGACGTGTCGAGGATCTTGGCTATCTCCGCGGCACTGTACGGGACGATCGCGTCACCATTGACGTCCGAAAATCGCATGGTGTCCAGGTAGTCCAGCAAATCCGGACTGTTCCAATCGTTTACGCCCGAGCCCCATCTGGGCAAACGAACCAGTCCTGCATCGTCAAACGGCTCGTAGGTGGGATCGATGACGGTCTCTCCCCATTTCAGACGCCTGAAGTACCCCCATGCCGGCCCGGCGGTCTGAACATTGAACCCGTTTGAGTCCAGCGTAAGCCCAGCGAGGCTCTCGGGCGTCCAAGTGGACACTACAGTATCGGACCCGCCCGGCAGCGATCCCCAAACGTCCCAAATGTTGATGGTAGTATCGCGATAACTGCCCAGTTCACTGTCGTCGTTATGCGAGGCGGAAAGGTCCGCGACAATGGCGATGTCTCGCGGGACCAGCAGCGCGGTGGCTTCCGCCGTGACGGACTTTTCGTGTCGCCCAAGCACTCGCGCAAAGAACAACCCTCTGCTCGCGGTCAGACGAACCCGCACGGCATTCGGGAATTCCTCGTCGCCAACCTCGGAGAACACATATTGTCCGCCGACAAGCCGGGCGCGGCCGAGCGTGATGCTCGTACCAGCCGTCGACACGATCTCGCCCATCACAACGTTGCGGTCAACGTACTCTTGGGCTGCTTGGCGTGCCTTCAAGGCAGGCGTCGCCACCTCGGACAGACGTCCTGCAGCAGCCATAGCCGCCGCGTCCGCGGTTCGCTGAAGGTCGGCCCGAACATTCCACACATAACCCATGTCAACGGTCAATGCGGTGAATCCGAGCAACACCGTCAAAGTCAGCATGACCTGAACGGCCACCACTGCGGGTCGTCTTGGCACTCGATGGTGCACTTCGCCAATGCAGCCGGTCTCCTGTGCGCGCGAACTTATTCGTCGTCCGCTACGTGGCATACCCGTCTGCCAGTTTTTCGTTTCCATGAGATTCGCCTCAAAAAAAGGTCCGGATGATGTCAACTTCCACGCACGATGAATGCAGCCGTTCCCTCTTCTTGAAACCATATGGCACTTCAGTCCCCGCAGCCTCAGTCAACCCGGCGATTCGGCCACACAGCGCCGAACCGCAGCCTACTTTCCTTTCACCAGAACGCCTGCGGCCTCCGTGCCGCGCCAAGCATTTGGAACTGTACACTTCGTCAACGCGCTTCAACCTCCCTCCCCGTGTGGTGGAGGCGGAACATTGTTCTCGTCAGGGTCGTTGCCAGCACGACGTTGTGCCCGTCGTGTCGCGCGACGCGACGGACGCGTTGCGGGGCTCTTCGCTCGCAAAGTCGAATCAGTGCTGGCGAAACTCGACGTCGACGTTTGGCCGGCCCCGTCGACGATCATCACAGTGTAGTCAGGGCTGGCTGCGCGCGGCGCCCGCGTTGCGGGCGCGCTGACGTAGCTCGGCGTCTTCTTGGGTGTCGGCACTTTCTCACCGAGAAGTTCCCGATCGCTCGCCTCGCCAGCGTCCGCCTCCAGAAAATCGTCAGGGCTTCGCATTGCAAGCGTCACCTTGCCATTCGTCTGGGCCAAGTGCAGCTTAGGCACGTCCGAATTCTTCACGAGCAGAGTGACCGATTTGGACGCTCTGGCCTTGCCACCCGACTCGGTCGCACCTGCCAGCATCCTGCCGACAGCCACCACTTCAATGCGCTGAAGGATGATCCTGCTCACAGTTTCTTTTCGTAGTCCGCTCCGCATCACTGCGATCACGTCGACAAAACTGCCCGGTCGCAGTTGGTATCCGACTCCCGAAACCTCATTGATCTTGATCGAGACAGCGCGAAACCCTTTCGGAATCCGGACGGTCAAGCCGGGAGGCGTGCCCTTCGGCGCGAGCAGACTTTCGCGCAGTATCGCCCCTCGCGGAATCATGGTCTGTGCCACGCGATTCAACACTTTTTCAGAGGACGAAAAAGCGTCCGAACCCATGAGAGGGGTTTTCGGTGTCTGTATCGTGCGCAACATCGTCTCTTCGATTTCAGCCGTCGCCGGAATGTCGTCCACTGCGATGACCGCCGTAATCATCTGAACTCGTGCACTCGCCTTGGCATTTTGCACCGTGTCGACGCCGAGCTTGATCGCCAAGCCGCCCATCGTGACGCCCAATACCAGAGGAATCATCATTCCTTTTTTCATCGTCCACCTCGCTGTCGTGTAGAGTCAATGCCAACACCGAATTCCCCGAAGAACGTTCGGCGCGCCACCACAATTGGGCTCGCGCGTTTGGCAAGCGAGCCTGTTGCCATCCGCCGCTTAGGGGGCGGGCGCAGGAATTCCTTCCTTGCGCATGGAACTGCGTCCTCCCAGGTCATAGCCGCCGGTAAGAATGAATCCCCCGGTGATCGTAGCCCGTTCGACCGGCATGGAAAGCTGAACCCACTGCACTTCATCAGCCAGAGGCGAAGTCTCCACAGTCCAGTCAACGTTCTCGACATACCCGGTCGGCGCCATCACTGCCCGCACGCGGGCCAAGACGTCCGCTTCGGTCGCTGTGGTCAAGATGGCTACACGGACGCCTTCTCGGGCGGCGTTCGTCAGAGTTTGACGCACCATGAAGACCCACCCGAAGTCAATAATGCCGAACAACAGCGCGAGCAGCAGCGGCAAGACTACTGCGAACTCGACAATCGCCGCACCGCGCCGCTTCTTCTTTGACTGCCGCCACAAGGTTCGTGTTATCCGTCTCATGCTACACCATCCAGAAGTCAAACACTTGACCGCTCAACACGATCAGTGATCCGATCGTCAAGGGAATGCCATACGGCAGCAATTGTGGATTCGGGCCCAATGACTTGGCGGCCCCAAAGTCAGAGAACAGCGTTTCGCGTGACCGGATCTTGATCAGAATCACATTCATATTCGTCCAGGCTTCGAACAGTCGCTTACGCCACAGAATCATGGCAACGGCGATGATCCCGCCAATGCCCGCACCGACGGTGAACGACACAAGCGTCATCCACGGGCCAAACCAGACCCCGATCGCCGCCATCAACTTGACGTCGCCAGCGCCCATCCCACGCATCGCCCACGGAACGATCAGCACGCCGAAACCGACCAACATACCCCAAAAACCCGCGACAATTCCCGGCCAACCGAAGAAGAACCCCTGCGCGACGAAACCCGCCGCTGCGAGGGCACCGTTGAGCCAATTGGGAACTCTCTTCTGGGCGTAGTCAATCCACGATGCCAACAGCACTGCCGGTACCAACACGGCGCACGTCACCGCCCAATAGCCCGAAATCATCTCGTTTGCACTCCACTCTTGCTTGGAAGCCCAGGCCGCCGAACCCTAACTGGATATCACGCCAGCCTCTCTGACAACATCGTAATCCCCGTGGAAAAAAACGGGGTGGGTGTGCGCCCCATCGGACGCCACCCACCCGCCATACACCTTGGCAGACCCGTTCAACCTGGTGATTGCACGCACACGCAGGCCCTCCACCAGCGGAGTCAACGGGTGGCCCGTCCGGCATGACCCGAGACCTACGGGCCGGCCGGCGCGGCAACGTTCGGCAATGCGGCTTCGACGTTGGTAAACGTCTCAGACACCTTGTCGCCTACCAACTGAATCGACCCGATCGCGGCGACAATAATCAACGCCAGCATCACGGCGTACTCGGTCGCCGTCGGGCCATCTTCGCTCCGCAGAAACTCATTCGCACGATTCCAGAAGTTCTTCATTGTAATTGCTCCCTTCGCAGACACCCGTTGGAGCCACTTGCGTGGCTCCGCTGGAGATTCGATTTGCGCGCCGCATTCCTCCTGAATGGCAGCGCCACCCCCCTATCGACTCCAACCTCCGAGGGTCGCGAGCTTCAAACCGGCCACATCCTTTGCGCCGGAACAATGCAACACTGGTGGTGATGGCGAAGACCTGCGCCGGTCACCGCGTCGCAGCACAGTGCCAAGATACTAACGTGGGAATGCCATCTTTCTCCCCCGACAGTCGCTTCGAGGTAGCCGGCAGTGGCCACCAAACACTGTCTACATTTGGAACATATGAAACAACTGCGGCGCGAGCAAATCGTTCGCAAGAATATTGTTGACTTCGAGTTATCGCCCCGTACAAACGCACTGGCATGCGTTCACTGATGCGCCGAGACACTCCTGTAACATTATACGCCGGCCCAAGCGCTCAAAGTCCGAATGCGCAGACTGGCTCCAGCGCCAAACTACTGCCGGACGGCAAGTGGAATCAAGATTCTGAACGAATCGACGATGGTGCGGACGAAGAACTATGGGACGTAGTGCGACGGAGGTCACCGTGAACACGTCGACTGCCACGATCGGTCGAAAGGAAAATCCGAAGTGCGCGTCCGGTTACTTGGGCTTGGCGTTCGATAGTAGACCGGCGATCCGATCAAGCCCCGCCGAAAGCTGTTCCATACTTGAGGCGAAAGAAATGCGGACGTGATCGTCCATTCCGAACGCCGCACCCGGTACGACCGCCACGTGGGCGTTGTCGAGCAACGTTTCGGCGAATTGGCCGCTCGACGAAACACCCAGTCTGTCGAACGCACCTCGGACGTTGGGGAAGACGTAGAACGCACCCGCCGGCGGAAGACAGTGAATGCCCGGCAGGTCGTTCAGGCGTTTGTGGACGTAGGCGCCGCGTTCGGCAAATGCGTCGCGCATCTGGTCAACACACGATTGGCTTTGGTCCAGCGCCGCTGCGTACGCGAGTTGGCAAAATGGCGGAACGCCACTCGTACCCTGCGACTGCAGCTTCGCGATTGCCCGCACGAGATCCACAGGCCCCGCAACGAACCCTACCCGCCACCCCGTCATCGCGTAGGCCTTGGAGGCGCTGTTGAGCGTGACGGTTCGGCCATACGCGTCGTCACTCGCAGCGGCAAAGCTCAGGCATTCTCGGTCGTCAAACACCAGACGGTCGTAAATCTCGTCGCTTAGCACGGTAACATTCGTTCCCGCCACGACATCGGCGATGCCTCGAATCTGCTCGGGGCTGTAGAGATGCCCTCCGGGATTGCTCGGTGAGTTCATGACGAGCGCCCGCGTTCGATCCGTGATGGCCGCACGGATCTGGTCCGGCGGAACGCAGAATCCGGTGGACTCATCCCCGTGCACGAACACCGGCACGCCGCCGGCGAGTTTCACGATCTCCGGATAGCTGACCCAATAGGGTACTGGAATGATGACCTCGTCACCGGGATCGAGAATCGCCTGCAAGACGAGACCGTACGCAAGCTTTCCACCGACCGTGATGATGATCTGATCTGCGGAGTATTCCAGACGGTTGTCGCGCTCGAGCTTTCGCCGCACCGCTTCCTTCAACTCAGATAACCCCGATGCCGGTTTGGAGTACCTGGTCTGACCCTCGCTAAGGGCCTGACATGCCCGAGCGACGATGTGCTTCGGCGTTGGAAACTCCGGCTCACCCGCGCCAAAACTGATGATGTCGATGCCTTCCGATCTCAGCTTGGCTGCTTTGGCTGTGACGGCCAGCGTCGCGGACTCTGCCAACGATTGGACACGACTAGACAGTTTCATAGCGCCTCCCCAAGAATCACGCGTAATGATGAACAGACCATCGAAAAACGTCTACGCACCGGTACGTAGCCGATCGGATCAAAGACATGTTGAACCACCGATGGCGGTGGATGTTACTCGGCGAGAGCGGGCGCGGGAAGGGTGTCGATCGCAAACCCTCTGAATCGCGACACCACCACAACAACGCTTAACACGAGCAGTGTCACATTCTCCGCAAGTTTCTTGCAAATGTTGATCACTCCCGCGCCACAGCCGCAATCAAACTCGATGGCACAAAAAGCGATGCCGGTGTCGTGATACACACCCAGCGCCCGCACAAAAATCGCCGTCGTGAAGAACACCATGAGGGTCAATATGATAGCGCCAGCGCCTCGAAGCCAGAATCCGACGATCAGCAACAGGCCGCAGACGATTTCCACCCAGGGCAAAACGATGGCGGAACCGTTGAGGAAAATCGGCGGAGACTCCGGGAGCAGATGGTACTCGCGGATATTCTTGAGAAACTTAACGGGCTCGGCGATCTTCCCGATCGCAAGGTAAACAAACACCCCGCCCACCACAAGCCGGGCGAGGAGCATGGGAACGCCGGTACCATCGATCCTGCGGAGCAAGGAAGGGTGTTGGTTCATTGGTCGTCAGGCTCCAAGTCGCTCGCCTCTTCGAAACTCGAAGACGATTCTTGCATTTCAAGTTGTTGCGCACCCTCTTCCAGAGGCAGCTCCTCCGCGACCCATTCCTTCATGCCACCTTCGAATACGGCCAGCTTGTCGAACTCGATGCCGCGCGATTCCAATTCCGTCGCGAGAAAAATGCTGTCCTCACAGTCACCACCGCCGCAATAGACAATGACCCGCTCGGCGGCTTCCAGATACGGCAGAACTGCACCGAAGTCCCTATCAACGTTGTAGTTGTCGATTTGGAACGCGCCCGGAATGTGGCCCTCGGCGAAATGTTCGTCGTTCCTAGCATCCACGATCACAATCTCACCGTTGAGAATCTCTTCGCCGTTAACAATCTCGATCATCTCGTCGACCGACACCGCGGCAAAGGGATTGTTGATCTCCGATTCCAAGGCATCCGGGGCTGACGTCGCACTCGCCGCCTCCTCGCCTCCGGTCGAGCCGACGGGAGCTTGGGCGATCTTGAAATAGTTCCGGCCGACGCTGATCGACACATCCGGTCGGACCGCGTTGAAACCCATCCCCATCAACGCCCCGACGAGGAGAATAACCAAGACAGGCAGGACTACGGTTCGCATCTCGCTCCTCTCGAAAAGGGCAGCGGGTTCAACTATTGACGCTGCGGCGGCCGCACTCGCGATACCACTGAAAGCACACGCAATTGTGTTGAATGCTCACCAGCGAGTCAACGTGGTCGGCCAAAGTTACACCCCGGTGACCGATTTGCCGCCGCGGTGGCCGCTCGCGGTACCCCGTTCGGCCCATCAGCACGTCGTCGCAATCGAGATTACTTGGACGTTGCGACCGGTTCGGTTATTCTGCGGCCTCGTGAAATCGCCGGCTGATCCCCACTGAGGGCGCACGCAGACGAACAGACGATCGTCAGCAGGCCCGGAGGTCGCCCGGGCGTGCGTTTGGTGTGATCCGCACACGAGAAGAGTCGAGAAATGGCCTACCGTAGCTGGAGACTGCAGCTTTGAAACCACAGAACATTCGAAACATCGCGTTGATCGGGCATGGAAGCGCCGGAAAAACATCTCTCGCAGAGGCGTGCCTGCATCTCACCGGCGTCACAAGCCGGCTGGGCGTCATCGCCGACGGCACGTGTCTTCTTGACTTCACAGACGAAGAGAAAGAAAAACAATGTTCGCTCCAGGCGGCGATCTGCACCGTGACGCACGGCGACACCCAGATCAACATCATCGACACACCCGGCTCGCCCGATTTCTGCGGCCACGCGATCCCCGCGCTCGCTGCGATTGAGACGGCCGTCGTTGTCATCTCGGCGACATCCGGTATTGAGGTCAACACACGCAAGATGTTCGAACGCGCCGTCGCCCACGGCGTGGGGACCATCATCGCAGTCAACAAGATCGACGCTGACAACGTCAACCTGCCAGAGTTGGTGCAGCAGATTCAGGAATCGTTCGGCACGTCATGTCTGCCCGTCAACTTGCCCGCCGATGGTGGCAAGAGCGTCATCCGCCTTCTGGGCGGATCGGGCACGCCTGATTTCGACGACCTTGAGTCGGCACACACCGCCGTCGTCGAAGCGGTGGTGGGAGCCGATGATGAACTGATGGAACGCTACCTCGGCGGCGAGGTGTCTGACGAAGAAGTGCGGCGCTTCACGGCGTTGGCGGTCACTTCCGGCGAGATCATTCCGATCGTGTTCACCGGGTCTCGCACCAACGTGGGCATCAAGGAATTCCTCGACGCGATTGTCTCCTACGCCGCCAGCCCGATCGACGGCAAGCGACGGCAATTGGTGGACGACGACACGACAACGGAGATCGAGCCGACCGAGGATGGCCCGTTCATCGGGCAAGCGTTCAAGGTGGCCAGCGACGAAAAAACCCACATCAAGTATTCCTTCGTACGCATCCACCGCGGCAAGCTTCGGTCCGACACAACGCTCCACACCGCATCCGAGAAGAAAGGACTCCGCCCCGGTCAAGTGTACCGCATGATGGGGCCTGATCACCAAGATCTCGACGAAGCCGGTGCGGGTGACATCGTCGCGCTCGCCAAGCTCGATCTTCACATCGGCGACGTCCTGTTCTCCGAGACGGGCGGTACCATCGAGATGCCCAAGCTTCCTTCGCCCATGTTCTCTTTGGCGATCGAGGCTGAGGCACGCGGCGATGAGGACAAGGTATCCGCGGCGTTTCGGCGATACATGGACGAAGACCCTTGCTTCCTCACCGAGTACAACTCCAGCACGCACGAAACCGTCATTCGCGGAACCGGCGATCTGCACTTGCGAACGCTTCTCGCGCGTTTGGCGGCCCACCACAAGATCGAGGTCAATACGCATCCGCCCAAGATTCCCTACCGTGAGACCATCAGCGGCCACGCGCGTGACATCGAATACACGCACAAGAAACAATCCGGCGGCGCGGGGCAGTTCGGTCGCGTGGTTATCAACCTTGACCCGACCGAACGCGGCGAAGGGTACAAGTTCGTCGACAAGATCTTCGGAGGCTCCATCGACGCACCGTTCCGTTCGAGCGTGAACAAGGGAATACAAGCCCAACTCCAGCAGGGCGTCGTGGCTGGTTACCCCATCGTCGATGTCCAAGTTGAACTGATCGACGGCAAGACTCACCCGGTCGATAGCAAAGACATTGCGTTTCAAATTGCCGGTCGAGGCGCGTTCAAAGAAGCGTTCATGAAGTCCAAACCGATTCTCCTCGAGCCGATCGTCTCCGTAGAGGTCACCGCGCCGGTGGACAATCTGGGAGACTTGCAGGGAGACTTCGCATCCCGCAGGGGCAGGGTAGAGGGGCAGGAAATGCTCCCCGGCAACATGGCCGTCTTGCGAGGCTTGGTTCCACTCGCAGAAATGTCCGACTTCCATTCGCGGTTGTCGAGTATTTCCGGCGGCCAGGGCAGCTACAGCATGGAGCTATCGCACTACGACCCAGTGCCCAGCAACGTGCAGCAACGGGTGATCGAGGCGGCCAGCAAGCCCCAAGAATCAGCTTGACGCATCGGTCCACCGAGGCATTGCTCACAATTGAGAGACTGGCGGCGCGGCAGCGTTCGCTCCCGCCAGCCGGCTAACTTGCACGCGCGCAATAGGTTAGTCCGCGCCCGCCGATCTCGAACAATCGGCCTTGGAGCATTCTTGCCGCAGCCTCGATCTTCAGTGTTGTCTTGCCCGTTTATCAGACCTACAAAGAAATAGCCACAGTGGTTGCACCGTTCTTTCGTATCGCGACACACGTTGGATGCGCGCACACTATTGAGCTTTTCCCCTCCGGAAAGCACCGGGTCCGCTCTTTGATGGGCAGCCCGGTGTTTTCTTTGCGCGCCGATGCAGCCGGATTTGAAAAACCCAATGGTGTGGTTACAAAGATTAACTACCGATGGCGATCGGATAGCAGAAGACTGATGAGCGCGAGTTGGATGAAGCTCGCCAAGGCGAAACGTGCCAACGCAGTGGTGATGTCGTCGCCGAGCATCGCGAACACACCCCAGGCAGCCACGAACACAGCCAGCATTTGCAGCAAAGTTCCGAACAGCCGCGCGAGCGAAAAATCATCTTGCAAGGTCGTGCGCTGCGCACGGTCCAGCAAGTCACGTATCTCCACCAGCAACGATCGATAGTCGTCCACCCGATCATCCGGGTTGGATTGCTCGGCGCGAGCCGCACTTTCGTCGCCATCTCTTTCCACGATGTCAACCGCCTCCGTGAGTGATGCCACCCGAGCGTCCGCCGGAACGTCCTGAGCTTGTTCGGATTCGCCGTTCAGGTCAATCAAAATCGTCCGACAACCAGCCGCTCGACCGGCTTGAACATCTCGCGCGGAGTCTCCGATCATCCACGATCGCGACAAATCGATGTCCATTTCCCCCGCAGCTTGAATCAACATTCCAGGCTCGGGCTTGCGAAGCTCGCTCTTCGTGCGGTATCGGTCCACCACCGCCGCCGAGCCTTCCAGAAATGGACAATAGTAGATTCCGTCCAGACGGGCGCCGCCCGCGGCCAGAAGAGATCGCAAACGGTCGTGAATGGAGGCCAGCGTCGTTTCATCGAACAGACCACGAGCGACACCCGACTGATTGCTGACCACGACGACTTTGAACCCCTGATGATTCAACCGAGTGACCGCGTCGATTGCGTCGGGCACGAGATGCACCTTGTCGGGATCGTCGATGAAACCCGAGTCCATCACCAGCGTGTCGTCGCGATCGAGAAAAACAGCAGCATCGCCCATGAATCCGCTCGCTCACTTCGGCAAGTGTGACCATTCTCCACCACGAACAGCCGCCGCCAACCGGATGTTGTCACGCACGTGATCGCGATTGAGTCCGCCGATCAGCAGGCTGGTGACACCGGTGTTGGACAGAACAAATCGAATCGCCTCGACAACGTTCAGCCGCCCGGACGCGAGTCCTTTCTTCACCATCACCGAGACGCCCCGCGCCGCGGCCGTTGCGATGACCGGCTCCAGTGATCGACACTCCAGATGGTACTCCACCATGATCGCATCGCACCAGGGCAATGCCGACTCGACTGCGTCAGCCGTGTAGCCGGAAAAACCGATCTTCCGTACCAGCCCCTCGTCGCGAAGAGCGTGCAAGGTCGAGACAACATCCGTCGCCTCGAGAACCGTCTTCTCATCGTGGGTCGAATGGATGAAAACGAGATCGAGCACGTCGGTCCGCAGCCGCTCAAGACTGCGGTGCACGCTCCGACGAACGGCAGCCTCGGAAAAATCGTACGTCGATTTCCCATTGGCGAACCGTTCGCCAACTTTGGTCGAAAGAATGAACTCGTCACGACGATGAGCAACCGCGCGCCCGATGCGATCCTCGCTCAACCCGTAGGCCGGCGCGGTGTCGATGTAGGTGATACCGCAATCGAGGACATCGTTCAAAAGCACGTCGACGGCGTGTTGGTCGGGCAGGTCGTACCGTTCGGCATACTTGACGCCCTCGTTACGCCCGATCTTGAACGCGCCGAATCCGACCGGTGATACGCTCAGGCCACGGAGATCCACCGATTGTTTGTCTCCCATGGCGGCAACGCAACCTCCGGCCGCTGCCAGTCTGACGGAACAACACCATCACCCGCCGACGGTTGCGACGGCAAGCCAATCCGGTCGACGACCAGCTTAACCAGTTCGGGGGCCAAGACAAGCTTCGTCGGCCACGCGACAATCACGTTGCCTTCCATGCACACAACCGGGCCGTTGGGTCGTGCGCCGCCGCCGGTGCGCCCTTCCGCTCGGTTGACTCGGTAAGTGCCCCACTCGACGTCGCCCAAGTCGACGCCGGGCAGCAGGGCGGTCAATTCGTTCTTCGCGTGACGGATCAAATCCGTATCGTCCATGCCCACACCGATTTCGGAAATCTGCCCACCCACTTGCCAGACGCGCCGCCCTTCGAAATCGGTCGCTGTTGTGATGGTTGCCCGCGTCTTGCCGCCGTCGACGCAGTGACCGAAGAGCTGCGGCAAATCGCCACGGACAACGACCATCTGCAACGGACGGCGCTGCATCGGCGATGCGGTCATCCCAACCAGTTCGCCGAGTCGTTCATTGCCCTCGCCGGCGGTGAAGACAATGTGATTGGGCCGAACCTCGAACACCGCGTCCCTAGGCACATCCACGAAACGCACGCAGGACACATGGCGGGGCGAATCGGTGACAAACTCAACACCAGCGTCCCCGTCACTGAGCAACATTCGCGGACGGTGGCGACTCGCAAAAACGCGAACCAGCGATGCAGGGTCGATCACTTGTTCGTCGATGCGAAACACCTCGCCGGGCGTGCCAGCCAGCACCGGCGGCAACGAGTCGCGGGGCACCTTTTCCACGACGGAACGCAGACCCGCGCGCGCGCCGACCATGCCGATCTTGGATTTAAGCGACGACGTTCGCCACAAGAAGCATGATTCGGATAGAACGCGAACCTCCGACAAATCAGGCTGGCGGTCCCCACGCAAACACGACCGCCACAAACCCGGCATGTCGCGAATCGCCCGTGCCGACTCGGACATCACGCCGCTGAGTGTGTATTTCAATCCGCCGTGAATGATTCCTTGCGACGCAACGGTTTGTCCGGCCCCCAGCGCGTCTCGCTCGGCGAGCATCGCAGTGAAACCACGATGATGAAGCTCGTCCAGCAGCCACAGACCGGCGCATCCGCCGCCGAAGACAAGTACGTCAACATCGCGCTGGCTGACGGATGACATTACGATGCATTCACCTTCGCGTTGTCGCCGGACGAATGAACACCGCGACGCGCGAGGACCGCCTCCAATCGCGCATCGAGAACAGCGGTGGATTCGTCCGTAAAATCAATATCGATTCGTACGATACGTAGCGGGGCGATTCCTTCGAGATTCAATCGGCGAAGCTTCACCGCATCTTTGTGGGTGGTCAACACAACGTCGCAATCCACGCGATCGCACACCGCGACGACACGCGCAATGTCAGATTGGTCATAACGATGATGATCCGGCCACCAAATGGTCTCGACCACATCGATGCCCGTACTTCGCACTGTGTTGACCAGACTGAGCGGGTTTCCGATGCCGGCAAAAACCACAGCCCGTCGAAACCGTTGGTCCGTTGTGACACCCGAAACGTCCGTCAGACCGACCGACCGATGGCGACAGACGATCACCGGCACGCCCCCGACGATTGACTTCAACCGAGCAACCAGCCGATCCAATCCATCAGCGTCGACCTGCTCCGCATGCGTCACGACAATGACGTCCGCCCTTCCCAGACCCGCTACGGGCTCGCGAAGCAAACCACGCGGCAAGACCGATCCATAACCGAACGGATTGGTCGCGTCGACGAGCACGATGTCCAGATCGCGCGCGATCCGCCGGTGTTGGAATCCATCGTCGAGCACAAGCACGTCCGCGCCGGCCCGCATCGCATCTCGACCCGCCCGAACACGGTCGGGATCAGCGACACAAATCACGTTCGGCAAGCATTCGGAAACCATTTGCAACTCGTCGTTCATGCCTCCCGCGTGCGAACCATAACCGCGTGCGATGACGGCTGGCCTTCTTCCACGCGCGATGCATCGCCTCGCTACTTCGATTACCAGCGGCGTCTTGCCCGTGCCTCCAGTCGTGATGTTGCCGATGCTGATCACGCCGACCGGCAACTCGACCACCTCGCGCTCACCGCGATCGAATCGAGCGTTGCGACGATTGATCGCCACGGTATACGCACACGACAGCGCGGACAGGGTCGCTCGGACGGGCGCGCTCCAAATCCCCGTTCGCCCCGAGATGATCTGCTTGTAAAGCGTTTCGGCACGCATCAGTTACCCAGCATAGGTCATGGCTGAACAACTTACGCAGATTTGGGCATCCTCGGTAAACGCCTGGTGATAACCGAGGAGCAATGGTTTGGCGGCCCGAAGCGCGCTGGCCAGCACAAACATGCACCCCGCGCTGCACACCCGCGTGGGGTTTTGCTCCGCCGCAATCGTCCGAATGAATGCTTCCGGATCGGACGCTTCCAGGCAGGCGAGTGCTCGTCGATCACGCTCAGCCACCGAGGCCAAGAACGATGCGTCAAGCTCGAACATGTCTCCGAACTGCCGACCGACGTGGCTCAAATCCGCGCCAGCCACGACCAGGGTATCGCCGCCGTCCTCCTCGATCACCTCGCCCAACGCCCGCGCAAAATCTGCCAGATCAACTCCGTTTCCATCGTACGGCTTGGTTCCCGTCGGTCCGCACGGATCGGGGCAAAGAAACGGCACGATCGTCAGATCGGGCGATTCAAGCACGTGTTGCAGACACATCACTTGCATTTCCACCGAGTGCTCGCGCCCATGGTCGGACTCGTGCTCACAAAGATCCACACCACACCGCTGCGAAACGGAGTCCAAAAATCGGGTGTCTATCCCAGCGACACCAAGCGGCGTTTCGAATGGTTTGGTCGTGGAAACCACCGACGTTGACTGCCCGAAATGATTCGTTCCCAGTATTACGCAGCGGTCAGGCGGACGCATGCCATCGAGCACGCCATACGCTTTGGCATAACAAGGGCCGCCGCGCGGATAATCAAGATGCGGTGCAACCAGCCCCACCACTCGGGCGGTCGGCCTTTCCACGCCGTCCCCGTTCGACAACATCTGCGACAGATAGGCTCGGACATCGTCCGGCGAGCCCAAAGAATCGCCATAAACGCTGCGTCGCACCTTCGCCGCCCGATAGTCAATCAGAATCTGATCCAAATGGGCGCGGAACGCAGGCCCGTCAAGCATCCAAGCAGATTCCAGCTTTTGGATAAGCTCAAAGAGCGTCTCTTCCTTGATCGGCTGACCGTAACGCGATTGAAACCGATCGAGAATCTCCGCAACCGTGTGCAGACCGTCGAACATCGTGAGGATGAACAATGCGGGCTCGGACAGGGTCAAGGTGACATCGCACACGCCCGACGGATCCGCCAGCGCGAACAGCTTCTCGTCACCGCGGTCGAGAGGCACGGCCTCGAGCGGCCGGAGCTTCGGACGTTCTTGCAGCCTATCACTCATGAAACATCCACCTGCGTCTCAAGTCGCCGTGCAACGTGCCGACGTCTTCTAGCGTCGTCGATAAGTATAACCGCAGTGTGCTACCGCGATGGTCTTTCGTCACACGCGTTTCTTGCTCTCGGCGACGGCCATTCTATCACACTCCTCGTTTTCGGGATGCCCCGCATGGCCGGCGACGTACTCGTAGGTGACGTTGTGGCGGTCCGCCGCTTCCATCAACGCCTTCCACAACTCGACGTTTTTCACCGGCTCCTTCTTGCGGCCACGACCACGCATCCAATCGTTGCGAATCCAGCCCGGCAGCCACTCGGTCATGCCTTTGATCACATATTGGCTGTCGCTAACCACCGTGACGTTGGTCGATTCCTTCAACGCTCGAAGCCCCTCGATGACAGCCATCAATTCCATTCTGTTGTTGGTGGTCAGCGGGTCGCTGCCGGCGGCTTTTCTCGTCTTGCCGCTTGCGGTGTGTCGTAAAATATACGCCCAACCGCCAGGTCCGGGGTTTCCGCTGCACGCGCCATCGGTGAACAAGATCACGTTCGCTTCGCTCATGCCAAGCGTCATAACCGCCCGACAAGCCATGGGTCAAGTTGAGTCGACGGTCATTCACCGGCAGACTGCTCGTCCGCGTCGTCTGCCCAACGGTGGGCCCGCTGCACCAACTCCTCCGGAAACCCTTCGCGCGCGAGGATTCGCAACGCGTTTCGCCGTTCCGCCGGACCGGGTCGGAGGCGATGGTCAAACACCGGACCGGCGGCATCAAGATCCTCGTCGAAATGGACGTTCACAGCCGACCGACCGTCGGCCAAATCAGTCAGTCGATGTTCGTGCGTCGCTACGACGAACAAGCCTCCCGACGAAACGAAGTGGGATACCACAGCCAGGCTTGCTGCGATACGCTCCTTCGAATTCGTCCCACGGAATGGCTCATCGACAAGTCCCAAGACCGGCGCTTCGCCGTCGGACGTCTGAAGCATGCGACGAACCTGCCGTACCTCGGCGATGAAGTAACTTTCTTCCTTGGCAAGGCTGTCGCTCACGCGAAGGTCGCTCATCAACCGAACCGGCGACCATCGCATCGCGTCTGCCGCCGCAGTCGTTCCCAATTGGGCGAGAAAAACGTTGACACCGATCATGCGAAGGTACGTGCTCTTGCCAGCCATATTCGACCCTGTGACAATGACGACCCGAAGTGGAGATACCAGCCGCACATCGTTCGCCACGACCTTCTCCGGCGACACCAAAGGGTGCACCCCGCCAGTGATCAATAGCGTCGTGTCGTCCGAAATCTCAGGGTAGCACCAAACCGGTTGCTCCCAAGCGAAGCACGCCAAACTCGTGAGCGCATCCAACTCCGCAATGGCAGCGAGCGCCTCCACGATCGTGTCGCGATGGCGATCGACGCACGTCAGAATCGCGTCGGCCACGTGAAGGTCATAGAGCACCAGCGCATTGAGTGTGGCGTGCACCGCGCCGCCCGTATTGGTCCATTCAAGACGCCACCGCAACCGCGACAACACCCGTCGGTCGGCTGCCTGAGCAAATCGCTCGCGAAGCAAGGCCAACGGACTGTCCGCCGGCAAGAGCTCAGCCGACCGTTGACAGATCGAGCGAATTCCGCCGACCATGGTGGAAAGGTCGCGCCAAGGCCTCAAACTCGCCGACAGCGTGCGTCGCATCTGCGCGTACAACGTCGTGTTGAAAAGCGCGACCAGCAGCAACCCGCCCAACCACCCGGGCACGCCGCGCATCGCATAGACCGAAGCGACCAACATGAACACCCCGCTGATCGCCGACCAGTGACGCAAGAGTCGAACCCGACCGGGGTTGGCCAATGGCGTCGATAGGCGAACCGCCGACACCAGAGCATCAAGCCACTGATCCTTGTTCCGTGCGACCGCCGTGGCAGCCATCAAACGCAATCGAATGGTTGGGTTCTCATCAAGCCAGCGAACGCAACCGCTGCGGGCGCTCAGATTCAGCCGGGACAAGCAGAGGTTTTCGCACATGTCACGCAAACGGCGCGCCCCCAGCGCCGTCGAAGTGCGGTTCAGCAGACCGAAAAGGCCGATCGGATCGCCATACAGATCGAGATCGGCACACTCTTGAGCACTAAGCCGCCACGTTCGGCCGTCATCGAACACTGGCGAAAGCGCTGCACCCTCCAACGCCGAATCTGTCGGACGCGACAACGATCGAATCACCACGACGTTCCCGCCGTGGCGCTGCGTGGTCTCGCCAGCAACTTCGACGAGCCGATCCAGAAATGTTCTGCGACCCTTAGCTGCCGTGTGTCGCATGACCGACACCGCAAACGCTGCAACCAACACACCGGTCACCACCGCCGTCGCCGCGGACCAACCCCCGACGAAATACCAGGCTAAGCTCGCCGACAGAAAAGTCACCATCCTCCCCCACGACCATAACAACTCCGTGCGTTTCGCGCTGACAAGTTGGTCGTCGATCGTGGCTTGGAACTCCGATAGCAGCCGAGCATCCGCATCGACGCGGTCGACGTTCCGGTTTCCTGAAGAATGATCGTCGGGCATGTCAGCCTCTTTTCAACCGTGAACGATGCGTCTCGTGTCGATAGACGGGGGTCGTATCACGCAACGCGAACGGCGGCCCGACCGCTCGTCCGACGCTCGCCAAAGTTAAGCAAGAAGCGACGCAGTGTGAGCAACCCAATGCGAGCATCCGCGTTCAATCGGCCGAAGGTCGCGCGCCGCTCGTGCTGAGAGCTAAAGATTCTCGATGAATACGGATTTACGCCGCGCAGTCCGCATCTGCGTGCGGAGCAGTTCCGACACGCGATCGGGATCGGCGACCCCGCGGATTTCAATCGCCGCGTCGGTGAAATCCGTCGACAGAATGTCGATGCTTCCCAGACCGAAGAAGCGATCGACAAGCAGTTTCCTGACGCGCAAATCGTCGACGCGAATCAACTCAATCTGGTCGATCGTCTGCCGGACGATTCCTCGCTCAACGAACAACCGCTCGCTCGTCAGACGGTAACGCGTACCCAACACTCTGATGGCTACCTTGGCAGCGACGATGCCCAACACGACCAGGGCGATCGGGATGGCAATTTTCAAGTACTGCGGCCCCCACACCGCGACCAACACCAGCCCCACGAAGGTCGGACCGGCCAACAAAACGATCTTTCCGCCATCGTGCTTCCAATCGGTGCGACCGACCCACAAAGTCTTTTCTGACTTGGGGGTCGGCCTTTCCTGCTGTTGCGCCCCAGCGTCATCAGCCGGATCAGCGGTTGGAGACGTCGACTCGTTGCGCTCCGCATAGGAGTCGTCGCCTGATTCCGGTACGACGAACGGGTTTTCCGGTTCGCTGCTCACGTGCCGAATCCTCCAGCAAGTCGCGTACACAAAAGCCGATCGTTAATGATACCACTCACCCACGCGCCGGTCACCACGCTATTTTCCTCCTTGACAAGTCGCGGTCGTCGTCACGAAGATGTCTTGCTCCAAAGAACAGCGCCCGTGCGGGCAGGCGCGTTGGAGTCTGGGCTTGGCGAACGGTGCTCCGTCGCCGCGCTCCACAGCCAACGCGACCCAAAGACCTCTAATTCGCTGGAATCAACCATGACCGAACACCAAGGCGACACCGCTTCCGAATCAGGCGAACCACAAGACCAGAACCGTCCCGATCGCCGCGCTGAAGGGCGTCGATCGGGCGATCGGCGACAATCCGACCGGAGGATGGGGCTCGACCGCCGCCGCGGACCGGGACGCCGCCGCGGTGAAGTTCGCAAGGCCGCCGAAGAAGGCGAAATGAGCGGCGAACTCCTCGAGTTCGTCATGGCCATCGACGAATACAAGAGAATCAACGAGCGACCGTTCCCCGCGTGGTCGGAAATCTTCGAGATCATCCAATACCTCGGCTATCGCCGTGTTGCAGAACGCGCCGAACACATCAACGCCCCCACAACCCCACCTCAAAAAACCGACGAATAGGACTGCACCCACCGTCCACGACGACGCGAACGTCTGACGGCCCCGCACTGACCTGCTCGCGAAAGAGCGCTGCGTCAGGGGATGAGTCCGCAGCCGCCAACTCCATAGAAAACTGGAGTGTCATCAAGTGTCATCCGAAAGCGATGACAGAATACGACACCGCATCATCTTCGCTGAAGCAAATCTGCCGGAAAAGACGTTGAGGTCGCAACGGGAGATGGCTCGGGACGGCCACTCTCGCCGGAGCGCATCGCAACACCGGGTCGACGCGCGCTCGGCAGCCAAGAACAACCGACAAGACAGGGCGTCTCGCAGACAGGCGCAGCAGGCAGGGCAGGCGGACGACTACGTGTCGCCGCTGGAACAATGGAGAATCAAGATCATGACATCATCCGTTCGACTCGTCGTACGCGGGATACCGGTCAGTTTCAGATCGAAGCGAGACGTCGTAACGCGTTGGCGAAACAAGGTCGCGGCGGCCGCAATAGCACGCGTTCCGCAGCTTACCGATTCCGGAGAACTGAAGGTCAGCATCACGCATTTCTACCGCTCGCCGCCACGCTACGATGCCGACAACATGTCCAAACCGATCTGCGACGCGTTATCGCACATCGTTTACGAGGACGATCGTCAAATCGTTGAGTGCAGTTGCCGGCGCGTGCCGCTGTCACGGCCGGTCAACCTTTGGGGCATGCCCAGAGAACTCGTAATCGCCCTGTGCGAAGCCGACGACTTCGTCTACATCGTCATCGAATGGGTCAAGACCATGTCCTGGTCGCCATTCCGCGAGCGATTCGCACGCCTGTGGGCCTGAACGATTATCAAGCCTTGCACCCACCGCGAAACCAGTCGCTATTCGCCGTAGGCTGCGATGATCTCCGATTTGCTCTTGCCCAAAATGTCATAGTTCTTGCCAACGCTCTTGAACGCGGCGATCGCCCGATCAATCTGCTCGTCGCTGTGGGCGGCTGACAATTGAACGCGAATCCGGGCTTGCCCCTTCGCGACCACCGGGTAATAGAATCCGATCACGTAAATGCCCTCATCGAACAAGTCGCGGGAGATCCGCTGACTGAGCGATGCGTTGTACAGCATGATCGGGACGATCGGGTGGTCACCCGGTTTGAGATCGAACCCCGCAGCCGCCATGCCCGATCGGAACCGGACCGTGTTCGCCTCCAGTCGATCGCGCAGCTCCGTCGACCCCGAAAGCAAGTCCAACGCCCGATTCGCCGCAGCCACCACCACCGGCGGCACGCTGTTGGAAAACAGGTACGGACGCGAACGCTGGCGCAGCAGTTCGACGATCTCCGAACGTCCCGACGTACACCCACCGCACGCCCCGCCCAGCGCTTTGCCGAACGTCGTCGTGATCACATCCACCCGCCCCATCACGTCACAACGTTCGTGCGTGCCGCGACCTTTCTTGCCGACGAATCCCGTCGCGTGCGAATCGTCCACCATGACCAACGCATCGTATCGATCCGCCAGATCACAAATGTCCCCCAACCTTGCCACGTCGCCGTCCATGCTGAATACGCCGTCCGTCGCGATCATCCGAAATCGACACGATGACGCTTCTTTCAACTTTTCCTCGAGGCTTGCCATGTCGGCGTGGGCGTAGATGAATCGCTTCGCCTTACAAAGACGAATGCCGTCAATAATCGACGCATGATTCAATTGATCGGTGATGATCGCGTCGGCGTCGGTGAGCAACGTCTCGAACAGCCCGCCGTTGGCATCGAAGCACGACGTGTAAAGAATCGTGTCGTCCGTCCCGAGAAACTCCGAAACCCTGCGCTCCAACTCCTTGTGACCGTCCTGCGTACCACAAATAAAGCGCACGCTCGACAACCCGTATCCGCGAGATTCAAGCCCGTCGCGCGCCGCCGCGATAATCTCCGGATGCGACGACAAGCCGAGATAGTTGTTCGCACAAAAGTTAATCACATCACGAGGCGGCGACTCCGCAGGATACGCAACACGAATGTCCGCCGACTGAGCCGACGCGATGACACGTTCGTCTTTGTACAGACCAGCCGTGCGGATGGCTTGCAACTCGTTTCGAAGTTCTTCCTGAATTCGGCCGTACATGGTCAGATCGATCCTACTCGCCTACGATGTTCTCAACCAAGCGCCTTGTCGCACAGGACACGATCGTGGAACCCAACCGATCCGCGACCGTCGGGGGGCGAGGATACGCGGGTGTGCCACTGCTCTCGAGCAGTGCCGAACACCACCAAGCCCCTCCTGACCACTGCTCGAGAGCAGTGGCACACAGAACGGAGTCACCCGCCATCCGCAGACGGACGAGTGACGCGACATCACGACGCAACTTGTCCAAACGGGCAGCCGATCGCCCGAGAGTAAGATTATGAACCAGAGAGCATGCGTCCGCCAGCCCGTTGCGTCGCCCACGCACGTCGATCGATCCGAAGTCCGATGAGCGAACACGTCATCATCGACGGCAACAACCTCCTCCACGCGATGCACGGTCTTGCGCCGGTCCCCAGCGTCGGGCGCGACGTACTCGTCAAGCGCGTGCACCAATGGGCGTCGGCGAGCAACACCCGCGTCACACTTGTCTACGACGGTCGCACCCCGCGGCAAGGTGTAGCGAAGCAGATGCAGTCGCGATGGGTTACGACCGTGTTCAGCGCCCCACGGATCGCCGACGACGTCATCATCGACATGATCCACAACGTCACCGCCGCCGGCTCGATCCGCATCGTCACCAGCGACACCGCCATCCGCCGCGAAGCCACCTACCGGCGATGCCGATGGACCAGTTCCCCCGCGTTCGTCGAAGAACTATTCGCCAAACCCCCGCCCAAGACCGCCGACCCACCGCCCGAAAAACCAACCAATCTATCACCCGAAGAAACGCAACAATGGCTCGACGAATTCAACGTAGACGACACCGGCCTGAAAGACGAATTCGACGACTTCGGAATCTAATACTTCGTCGAGGCTATGATGAGGCGTGCCCTGCAGCCGAACCGGTTTGCCCGAGCATAGAGTCAGACGGTGATGGGCCCGCCGCCAGTTTCAAAAGAGCCTTCAGTTTGGCGGTCATCTCGGCCAGCTTCACGTGCCCAACCCCCTGGAGAAATCTCAGATTAAGTGGCCTGACTCATTCTTGTCTGCAACCGGTCTTGGGGTAGGGAGTTACGACGACTACGGTGGAGGCAACGTGCTCGTTTAGTGTCTTCTTCGACGACAAAATGCTTGACAAACGCGGGGGGGGGGGGATTAAACCGATTGTATGGATAAGACCGCCTTTAGGGGTTTCATCGCCAACATCGACCACGTGACAATAACAGAGAACTACGCAAAACGCAAGGGAGTAACGTCATGCATCACATCAAATTGAACAAGGGAATCTTGGGATATGTGATACTCATGGGAGTTACGGTCTCGCTCACAGAGGGGCAGATCAGACGCTCCGCTTTAGATCGCGATGCCTCGAGCCGCGAACGTTCGAGTATCGCAATTGAGGAGGCAGTGCTTTACTCAGTGGAGACCGGTGAATTCTCACGAAGAGACGACGGCACGCCCGTAGAGTTCACAGGGAGTTTGGTTGCAGATGAGAGAACGCTCGATCGGACCGGAACGCGCGAACTCGTTTTTACCGGACTCGATCACGTCCTTGTTTCCGACGATGGAGAGACGATCGAGTTTGTTCCTCAATCGCAACTGCAGGGGCCAACTAAGAATTGCGAACTCGTCGTAACAGTTGACCAGGGCACCGGCGTCATTACCTTCGAGTGTCGGGGGTCCTGCACCGCGCCAAAAACTTGCAAGCTTCAGGGGGTTGTTGTGCTTGCGCCGCTTGCCGGCGTTGGCGTTAAGATTCGTTTTGAGTGTAACTGCGTGTGAACTGCAAAATAAGATCTCTTGTTCACGGATTCCTGGAGTGTTTCGGATGATTTCTAAACGCGCACTGACTGTTGTATTAGCGTCACTTATTGGTGTTGTGGGAGCGTTGCTAACCAACACACACGCCTTCGCCAACGATGGGGGGCAGCGTTCGTTACGCGAACGGGGCGTACGCGGCGGGGCAGAGAACTCTGTTGATTCGCCGACAAACCCCGTGAGCATTCAATTCGATGGAGAAGTTGTCTTCTCCATGGAGACGGGAGAGATGGCCTTTCGTGGTCGTGAGTTGACGGTCGAATCGGTGCAAACGTTTATCGCCAACGACATCGTGACGTTAGATCCAGCGCAAGGCGGTCGTCTAGTGGTAAGCGGGAATGACTATGCCCTCATCGATGTGAATCAGGGCAAGGCTGAGTTTTTCCAACAGGCGGATCAAGGGAATGCGCCGAAGGCTGAAACCTGCGAACTCGTAGCAACCTTCGAAGGTGCGAAGCTTCACTTCACATGCCAAGGCACTTGTCCTGATGCGAAATCATGCAAAGTGGATGCCATTTTGAAGAAGTGGGTGCAGAGCGGTACGTCGTCGGGCACAATCCGTGTAGAGTGCAACTGCCTGTGAGACGATCCGGGTGTGGTAGTCTTAAACCAATCCCGCACGTTCTGCCGTTGTTTCCACGCCCCCACTGAAGCGAATGTGCGATTGGTTCGCGAAGCACGGCGCCTTATTCTTGGCGCATGTCACACGCAGCAGGCACCCGACTGCGAAGTCTCATCACGCAAGATACTCCGCCCACGTGGTCGGCGTCTCGCCTACGCGGACGCGTTCTACGCTGACTTCGTTGCGAATCTTGTAGACCTCCCCCGCGTCGGTCGAAAACGTCCGACCTTCCCGGATGCAGCGGTCCAGATGTTCGAATATGCGCTTTGCCAGCAGTTCCGTCGTCGGGTCCCCTTCTTCAAACACAACGACGCGGGCCCCTTCGCCTGCGATCCGATCCAGCAGCGGGTCGGCTGCGTTGACGCACATCGCATGGTCAAACTGATCGAGGTAGTCGCGAACCGCCAGCTTGATCCACTTGAAATCGCACACCATGTCGTTGGCGTCCAGGGTCGGCGCGGACAGGACCAACTCGACACGCCGGCTGTGACCGTGCGGATGTCGGCAGCGTCCCGCGTGCTTACTAAGCATGTGCCCGCTCTCGATCGTGAACGACTTACAGATGCGATACATGGCAAAACCCTCGTCAAAACCGATTGGCCAGACACGTGTCCGGTGGGTCCGTGACAGTTTCGGCGGGTGCCCCATTCTTCGCCGTAGGCGAAGGATGGGGCACCCACACATGATTCCGTGCCGCCGAAGCTGTCACGCATCCATGTCCGATCGCCGCAAGTCAGCATCGGACACCACGGCACACGCTACGAGGCGCCGGCGACCGGGTCAACACGACGTCGTTGTCGAACGGTGGCAGGAGCCGTGACAGTTTAGGCGGCCAGCGGTAGGGCAGGTGGTTCTCCCGGTAGCACCGGGAGGTTCACCTGCCACGCGAGGATGGCAGGTCAACGTTTCGCTGACGCGAAACAACGACCTGCCCTACGGTTTATCCCAATCGCCGATTCTGCCACGGACCCACGGTGGCACGCATCGACCACCTTACGCCCGCGATCGGCGAGGGCAGAACGTTGTGAAAACGCACGTCCAATAAGCTCAGTCACGTCTCCGAATTACCGATAATCATCTGACTCCTGACTCCGAGCGGCGCGTGGTCGCTTCGGCCGATGGCGAGTTCCGTAGGTGTGGTCCATGAGCATCGCCGCAGACCCGACAATGACATCCTCGATCGCACGTCAGCCGGTGGACGACGATCTCCTCACCACAGCCGCCTTCGAAGACAAGTGGCAGCGGCGCAACGCCTATTACTACAAGCAGTTGCACCGATTGTTCAAGCTGCACATTCCGCCAGGCTCGCGAGTTCTGGAAATCGGCTGCGGACGGGGAGAGTTGCTGGCCGAGCTGCAACCTTCGATCGGCGTCGGCGTCGAGACGAACCCGACGCTCGTGGAAATCGGTCGACGCAACCACCCACAACTCGACATCCTGCAGGGTAGGCCGGAAGACATCGCCGTCGACCAGAAATTCGACTACGTCGTGGTCTGCAACGCCATCGGCAAGATGCAGGACGTGCAAACCGTTTTCGAACGGGTCCGGGCATCCTGTCACGCGGACACGCGATTCATCCTCGCGTATTTCAACGCCCTTTGGGAACCTGTCCTCGGGCTTGCCTCCAAGCTACATCTGCGACGTCACGACCCAGCGCTCAATTGGCTATCGTCCGACGACATCGTCAACCTTCTAAGCCTGACCGATTTCGAAGTCATTCGCCGATCGTCGGAACTGCTGATCCCCAAGAACATCCCGATCGTCTCGCCGATCGTGAATCGGTGCCTGACGAGGATTTGGCCGTTCAACAAGCTTTCGCTGGTCACGTTCTTCGTCGCCCGACCGCTGGGCTTGCACAATCCGGCGGACCGCGCCTCCTGTAGCGTGGTCGTACCCACGCACAACGAACGGGGCAACATCGCCGAAGTCATTCGCCGAACGCCCGCGCTCGGGTCCGGCACCGAGATCGTATTCGTTGACGGTGACAGTGATGATGGGACGCCGGACGAAATACAACGGCACATCGCCGCCAACCCCGACAAGAACATCCGCCTGATCGATCAGGGCACCCGCGCGGGCAAGGGAGATGCGGTCCGCAAAGGATTCGACGCTGCTTCCGGTGACATCCTCATGATCCTCGATGCCGACCTCACCGTCGCGCCCGAGGACCTGCGAAAGTTCTACGACGCCATCGTCAGCGGTCGCGGCGAAATGATCAACGGCACGCGGCTGGTCTATCCGCTCGAGGACCAAGCGATGCGACCGCTCAACAAGCTCGCCAACAAGACCTTCAGCCTGCTATTCACCTGGCTACTCGGGCAGCGGTTTCGCGATACGCTCTGTGGCACGAAAGCGCTTCGGCGATCCCATTACGAACTCATCGCAGCCAATCGGAGCTACTTCGGCGGTCACGATCCGTTCGGGGACTTCGACCTGATCTTCGGAGCTGCCAAGGCGAACCAGAAGATTCTCGAAATCCCAGTGCGCTACGCGGCCAGAACGTACGGCGACACCAGCATCCATCGATTTCGAGACGGCCTGCGCTTGCTCAAAATGAGCTGGGTCGCGCTGTGCAAGCTGAAAATGCAATAACGTAGCCACATCACCGCCCGCGCCGCCGCACCATCAGCAGCGTTAAATCCGAGTCGTCACGTCTGTGGTAGTCTTGCAGCGACCTGTAGATGGGATGCACGACCGATGGCAGCCGGGTCGCGATGAAGAGAACGTTCGATCTTCGCCCACGCACGTCGACCGGACGGTTCGTTCAATAACGAGTGACGGTGATCGCGCATCGGGAGTACTGTCTTGCCGATCATGTCGATGACTTCAAACCCCGCGTTTGTCAGCAGCTTGCGTAGCTGGGACGGCGTGTAGGTGACAATCTCAAACCGCTCGCTCTTGTCCTGCGTCAGCCAGTGCGTGCGACCGGTGCGCACCAGCGCTTCGACCTTGGCGGGGTCGGCGGACTTCATGTAGTGGTCCAGTGCAGCGAGTCGATTATCAAACGTCGCAACCAGCACGCCGCCGGGCGCCAGCACCCGGCGGATTTCCTTGAGCGCGGCCGGCGGAGATTTGCAGCACCCGATCGGATCACCCATCGCCACCGCAAGGGCGTATCCGTCCTCGGAAAGCGCCGACAGATCGATCAAATCCGCCTGAACATACGTTGCGCGGTGATCTCCCACGTTGCCGAGCGACTTTCTGGCTTGATCCAGCATGCCGCCGCTAATATCAACACACGTGACCGCGTAACCGCTTTTGGAGAGCTTGGCTGCCCACTTGCCCGTTCCACATCCCAAATCCAAAACAGCTGCTCGCTGGTTCTCGGGCAGGAACGGTTTGATGTGATCCCACGTTAACCCGTCATGCCACTGCCAGTAGGCGTCGCGGTAGCTATGATCATAGGTACCGGCGACCCGATCGTGGTAACGTTCGACAGGTTGTTTACGACGTTTGGCCATGCATCTTAAGTATAACGTTCGACGAGCGTTCGAGCGCGTCGTCATTGTTGGACGCCTTGGCCGGGGGTGTGGCGGCGGCGTTCGGTTCCCTCGCCCACGCTTGCATGGCTGACAGCACGCCTGCCCAATCTCGCGACGCTCGCTGACCCAGGAACAAGCCGAACAAGACGTCCAAGAGCCCCGAAACTTCCGTCATCTGCTCGAATCGTTCCTCGAATCGACCACGCCGGTCCGCCCCCGACGAGTCCGGCAGCTTGAGCGCCGAAACCGTAAACCTCGGACCATCCAGTGTCAGCGAATATTCGCCGCTCTTACATCCCAACGTCAAGCCGACGCGCGTCGGCTGCTTGCCGGTCACCAGGGCAGCGCGGGCCTCCGGAGTGCTCGCCGGTCCTTGTGACCGAATGGTGTCGCTACCGGACAGCCGAAAATCGCAATCAAGGTGCATGTGGCCGGAGATCATCACGGTGATTCGATCGCTGCCCGAGTCGAACAGGCTTTGGCCTCGGTCGGTCTTGAACCAAACCCACGTCAGGAACTCTCGTCCAAGAAACGATTGGTCCATGCCGCCGCCTTCTCCCGCGTCGTGGGCATCGGCGGTCGATGCGAAGTGTACGGGGGTGGCGTCTTCAACCGAGCGCGGATCACCGGCGGCGTTCATGATTCGATAGGCGAGGTGCTCGGAAGTCGCCGGCTCGAGGGCAGCGTCGAACGTGTCTCGGAACAGCAGAATGAACTTGTCCGCCGCGACGGTCGCCGACGTGCCCAGATAGACAACCCCCGCGCGAAGGTCGATCAACACCGGCACGGCTGAAATCCTCCGGAACAAGCCCGATCGCGATTCCTCACTTGCTCGCGCGGCGGCGGCTTCGCGGGCGGCCATCTTCTCTCGCTTCGACAAGAACTCCTTGCCGGACGTTTCGAGCGCCGCCTGCTCTTCCATGCTCTCGTAGCTACGGATGATACGACTGGGCGGGGCGGTTCGATCCAAGCGCATCTGCACGTACACGAACCGATCGAACAGAATCTTCTCGGCTGTCATGTCGGTATCGAACAAGTGGTCCGGCGCGATCCAGCCGGTTTCACTGCCATCCGCCTCAGCCGATCCGTACCGACCGAATGCACAGCCAGCCAGCGCGGAAACGATTGACTCGTCACCCATTTTGGGCATCGATCCGGAGATATAAAACCTACGAAACGTCATCGGGCCCGAAGCAAACGCCACGCCAATTCTCCTACCGCCAGCCTCACGTCATCGAAACCGTTCCCGTTCCGCCCGACCGTAGCCGCCGCGTCGCTGCGGTCAATCCCAGCGACCTCGAAGCAGTCGTGCATTGTCACGTGAACGCTCGCTAAGTTCCTCGCCGTGCTGGGGATCAGCCCGATCAAAAAAAAATCTCACACTTTGGATCCCCGCTCGACGAACGACGGCGCACATTGATTGACAGCCAAGCAGCCGGCCCTACGATCGCGGGGTCGGGACCGCATGAAACAATGACTCCACAACCGCGAGACGGGCCGGAGCGAATTCCATCGTGCGTGTTGTGGTGTCTTGAAGTCAGTTCTTCCTTGATGCTATTCCTGGCTGGACGCTACACCGTGATCGAAAGTGCTCTACCGTGAAGTTTCAAATCGACAACGAATACGATCAACTCGAAGCCGTCCTCGTGCACCGACCGGGGCTTGAAATTGAACGCCTGTCTCACGAGAACATGGGCCGATTCCTTTTCGAGGACATTCCCTACCTGCGACGCATGCAGGACGAACACGACGCGTTCACCGAACGCATTCGCGAGCGTGGCGTCACGGTCGTGTACATCGAAGACCTGCTTCGCGACGTGCTCCGCGACGAACCTACGCGAGCGAATTTGATCGACCGGATCTGTCGCGCGGAAATGGTCCCTGCCATCGCAGAAGATCTGGTTCACCTGACATCCTGGGATATTGACGGTCTGACCGAGCTGCTGTTCGCCGGACTGACGGCCGAAGAATACCACGCAGCCACCGGGCACCGAGGCTCGGCGAAGACCGACGACGAGACGTTTCTGCTCGCCCCGATCCCCAACGCCTACTTCACCCGGGACCCAGCCGTCATCGTCCGCGACGCTGCCATCTCATGCAAGATGCACTATTCACAGCGCATCAGAGAAACCTACCTCATGCGAGCGGTCCTGGAGCATCACCCCGAATTCCGCGACAACGCCATCACGTATGGGGGCACGGATGAACCCACCGAAGACCGTCCGTACACGATCGAAGGGGGCGATGTCATCGTCCTGTCACCAGACGCCGTGCTGATCGGCGACAGCGAGCGCACGCGATCGGAAACCATCGAACTGCTGGCTGCCAAGTGTTTTCGATTCGGCCACGTCCAGCGTGTGTACGAGATTCCCATCCCCGCGGAGCGGGCGTTCATGCACCTCGACACCGTGTTGACGATCATCGATCACGGCGTAGTACTTTGGTACCAGGAAGTCATGGAGCCGATACGCTACATCCACCGCTACGAGCCTTCCGATGATCCGCAGCACGATGGCGTCCGACGGATGCCCGATTCCCGATCCTTGCCGGAACTACTCCGCGACGAGTTCGATGGCGAGTTGACGCTAATTCCGACCGCAGGCGGGTCGGAGCACTTCGCGTCGCGCGAACAGCGTGCCGACGGAACCAACGCGCTTGCACTCGCACCGAAGGTCGTCATGACCTACGAACGCAACGAGCGCACCAACGCCGCGCTGGAAGCCCATGGCGTGATGTGCATCGGCGTGGACGATTCCGAACTCGTTCGCGGTCTTGGCGGCCCGCGGTGCATGACCATGCCTTTGCGCCGACGAACGCTGTTGCCGTCGAAAGAAGCCACGACATAGGTACACCCGCAGACCACAGACCCGAAACGTCCGAAAACATCGTGAACGAAGCGGGCACGCCTCGCCACGACAGTCTCCGTCGTTGACCTGCGGTGACTATTCTGGGATCATGGTTGTGATATCTACGGGAAGCAGAGGGGTTTGGGCACGCACCAGGGAGTAGTATCAATGATAAAAGCCGGTGATCTTCGCAAGGGCAAGACCATCATCTATGAAGATCAAATCTGCACGGTGCACCACGCCCAGCACGTCGCCAAGGGCAACAAGCGGAGCTACATGCAGACGAAGTTGAAGAATCTGGTCACGGGCGTGATTCAAGAGGTGCGGTTCCCCGTGGACGACCGCATCAAAGTGCCGTTCATGGAGTCGAGGAAATACGAATTCCTCTATCAGGACGGCAGCGGGTACGTCTTGATGGACTCGGAAACCTACGATCAAGTCACCGTTGCGGAAGACCTGTTCGGAGACGCCATCAGATTCCTCAAGCCCAACGAAGAAGTCACCGCGCTCGTCAGCGACGGCCGAATGTTGGGAATCGAACTTCCCAACGTCGTCGAATTAGAAGTGACCGACGCACCTCCTGTGGTCAAGGGAGCCACCGTCACCAATCAGCCCAAAGAGGCAGTGCTCGAGACCGGCGCCCGCGTTCGCGTGCCTGGGTTCATCGACACCGGCGAGCGCGTCAGGATCGACACCCGCAGTGGCGACTACCTCGACCGCGCCAAGTAGGCAAGCTTCCGACAAGCACGTCACCCGTATGGCCTATCGCCACGCAACTCCTCCGTATCTTAACAACGCATCACCACGACTTGGGCGTCCCGATCGACACGCCGGTCAGGAGTCGCATCGCTTCGCCAGCCACTCGCAATTCAAAGTGCCATAGCGTGGCACTCCATCTGATGCCGTCATCGTCTTCGTTAACGATTGACGACGATTCGCGTCAACAATGCGCGAAAGACTCCGTCGACGCGCGCGATCAACAAGTTTTTTCAAATATTTTTTTTCGACCGACTCGATCAGCGCGCGTTCGTTTCGATGTCGGATTCACGCTGCCCCCGTCCGATGCCCACACCGGCGCGGCGGTAGCAATGCAACGGGTACAGGGTTTCACCAACACGCAGGCCGACGCGACACGGAGATGATCTCGCCAGTACGTCAGAACCGATCCACGGAACCGGTGTCGCGTTAACCGTTCGACTCGCGACAGCCCGAACCAATTCGTGGAAGCTCGTCACATTCGACGCGCCGCATCGTAACGTGGCCCTTTGCTGCCCGTAGGCATGCTAGAGGACATGTTGATATCGCATGCCGACCGGAACTGTGCGATGGATGTTCGCTGCCGGCGCGAGACCAAGTCATCAATCAAGCGGAGAGTGCCACCCTATGGCACTCCTGGAAAAACTGCTGCTGAATCACAACGACAAGCCCGCCGACATCGAGTGTCATCTCGCCGCCGCGCATGTCCTGTACGAATGGGCACGACGTTGACAGCGCGACAGTGAACGTCGTCGCGTCGCGTGCGCTGCGCAAGACGAACGGAATTGCGCTGCGAATCGAAAAAAGATTTTGACACGTCTTTCCCGACCGTTACCATTCCGAACAGAAAGGAGGTGATAATCCATGGCCAAGAAACGTAAAGCCGCCAAGAAGGCAAAGAAGAAAACTGCCAAGAAGGCGAAGAAGAAAGCCGTCAAGAAGGTAAAGAAGAAAGCCGTCAAGAAGGCAAAGAAGAAGACCGTCAAGAAGGCAAAGAAGAAAGCTGCCAAGAAGGCGAAGAAGAAAACCGCCAAAAAAGCCAAGAAGAAAAAACGCTAGCCCGAGCCAATAATGGCAAGGGCGACGGCGGCGATGCGATCCAAACATCGACTCACGCCACGGCAGTCGATGTGAATCGCACTAACCGATCGTCTTCTGTAAGACGATAACTCGCGGAATGGGGGGTGTCCTTCGCCACGGCGGCACCTCCCATTCCGCTTTATACCGACACGCCCGACCATCCCCGTACAACCGCCGATGCGCCGACCAGCATGCTTGAGGGAAACCGCCGCTTGTATCGCGGGCGTTCATCGCGTCGAATCAGAGTGGTCAAGCCACAGCAACGAACGGAGGAACGTTGCGTACGTGGGGACAGGTCTGGAGGGTCATTTCGGTTTGCACAGTTTGCACGCCCGACGGCGAGCTTGCCGGGCTTGAAGCGCTGTCGAAAACGTCACGAGATTGTCTTCGTTGATTTTTCGAGCAAACGGGCAGTTTGGCTTGTGAAAGATGTTGGACCGTCGACTGCCGACGTACGCCACATCGCCAAGGAACGCCGCAGATCGGGATGACGTCAGGTCGTCATCCGATCGGGAACGGATCGCTTCGATGGTCGGCTCCCCCGCGGCTTGCCATGCACCACCGATCAGGTTGGCTGCAAACACTGCGCACGATTCCAATCGTCGTACACAGATTTCTCCGCAGCGATCACCCATCGCCTTGTAGTAGTCAGCCTCATGTTCGGCAAACGACCGGCGATCACGAATCTTCAGCGCGGCGATGACCTGTCGGTCCGCGACTGCCATGTTGTCCAGCACTGCGTAGGCGTCTTCGATCCGACTGAAGGTCCGAGCCACCGGATCTCGCACCGGCTGATATCTGGACGTGTCGACCGCGATCGAGTTGGAGAACTCGGGAGCAAAATGTGCAAAGAGTCCAACACCCACGCGCAGACGCACGGACGCATACGCGATCGTCGGGTGAACGCCCCGCGACGTCCCGAACGTAAGATTCCCAACACTCGCACCGCCGTTGTCACGGGACAATCGAAATGGGTTGACCACATCGCCCGCAAAATGCGCAAGGTGCCCAGATCGTTCGATCACGTCACCCACGTCTCCGTGCTCAAACGCTTCCACGCAGAGTTGGAAGCATTCCTCAATCGCCCACGGCAACACGCCCGCAGGATTGTGACCGTGTCGCCGATACAATCTACCCGCACCCGCGCGATCCCTCGGAAAAGCTCGCAAGGCCTCAATACGATCCGATTGCGTGGGTGTCGCCGCCTCCAAATCGCCGGCGAAAAAATGCCACCCGTTTCGCCCGCGGCCGAACTTTTCATGAGGCCAATCGATGCCCGGCTGGAGGATCCGATCAAGAAACTCCGCGCTGTGTTTGCGGAACAGCGGCGCGATATCCGCCGGCAAGACGTCCAAGGATTTGATGCCGATGATCCGGTGCGCGGCATACGGTTGTTCGGCGGCGCTCGGCGCGGCCAACAACCACACCCCGAGCAGAAAGGCCGTCATGGGTGTTATCGTGGATCGCTGCATCGTCAATTCCGCCTGCACCGCGCGCTGCGGCAGACCTCATCCATCGGAAAGACAGCAGTAACGCAAGACACCTTCGGAAGGCGGCTGGTCAAGACGCGAACGACGCGGTGCGCTGCGGCGTTCAGCCGTTGGTGGGGGGATCGCCGGCTTCATTCCGGCGGACCGCCTCTGCCACGATCGCGTCGAGGATTCTGCGCGCCAATGCGGGGTCCGACCCGTCGTCAAGCCATCCGCTGTCTGATTCGCTGATTGGAGCCCCGGTGCGAGCCGCCGGAAGCGAGTCCCTGAAGAAATGGTATGCCGCCGCCGAGCTGTTGAACTGCCGGTCGGGTGAACTGAACCGTTCTTTCTTGACGACGACCGAAACTGCTCGCTGGGCTGCTCCCGGGCTGGGGTCGACCGTCACGACGACGCGCCGGCGAATCAACCGCAGAGTTGCCTCCCAGAAGTCGTATCGCGTTGCGACGTCGTGTCGCCAAAACTCGAAAAAATGCTGACTTGTTACCGGAAAAGTAGTCAATCGGCCCGTGCGACGATTAACGCGGTCGAGCGGAAGGCGCTGTGCCCGAAGTACATCCTGGGCAGCGTCCCAAACTTGCGGAAAACCCGCGGCGGTCGTTGTTTGGACCGGTTCGTTGGCCTTCCCAGTGTCGCGTCCCGCGTAGCGGCAACCGCAAACACACAATGACACGATCAGTGGCAGGAACAATCGAGTGGCACCCATCTCTCCGGCGATCATAATCCGCCCGTTGCAGGGGTCAAGGCGACTGATTGTTGCATCCGCTGCGGAGACACAACCCCCGGATTGCATCCTACTGTCGGCCGTCGCTGACGCGGAGCGATCGGTTTTCGAGACCGGGCACGATTCTAACGCAGGCTGTCGGGGCGAAGTTGTCGATGATTGCAATACGGCAACAACATGGTACAAAGACCGCACCATCGCTTCGGTCACTATCGGGGCTTTGGAATCACGGCGGAATCACTCGGGAGCAACCATCCTGTCATGCATTTCGGTCTCACGTTGCTGCTCACGATTGGGTTGATGCCGATCATTCAATCGGATCAGGCAGCCCTTCTCACATCGCAGCAGCAGCAAGAACTCGATCGTATTCTCCACGTCATCAACAGCGAGCAGAACGATGCTCAAACGCGCCGTTTCGGCGCGGAGAGCCTCCTCAAGTCAGAACTGCCGACCCGCATCGAATCCACCGTGACGCTCCTGTCCAATTCCGTCGCTCCCGGAACACCGATGGCTGTCTGCGAGGCGATCGCCGCCATTGCCCGCCGTCAGCCGGAGCTGGTCGACGAACGCCTTGTACAACCACTGCTCGACTTGCTCGGCAATCAAGATGCCAAGCTATCCGCCGCCGCCGCGACGGCGCTCGCCGAATTTCGAGACCACGACGTTGCGGCCAAGCTCGGCGCTATCGCTTCGGACCAGCAGAAACCCATCGAAACACGACTTGCCGCCATTGACGCTCTTGCGCTCAACATCGTGAGCCCATCGGCGGTCAGCCAGCTCATTGTCCTGACAACCGCCACCGATCAACGAATCGTGGAGCGCGTTCTGGAAGCTCTGCGGCCGGCATCACGATTGGACTTTGGCAACGATGTCGAAGCTTGGCGGAACTGGTGGCGACAAAAAAGCGCGCTGAGCGAAGAGCGATGGCTTCGCGATCGTCTTGAGTTAGGCATCGAACGCTTTGACGCGCTTCGCGAAAAATATCGCGCTCTTCAAACGTCCACGGAGGCAAGACAGCGGCTCGTCGCTCAGCGATTCAACGCCCTGTTGCGCACGATCTATCGGCTGACACCGCAGCAAGCGCAGAAGGAAGCCAAGCTCGCACAGTGGTTGTCCGATCCGGTTGCCGAGTATCGTCTTTGCGCGCTGGGTTTGATTCGAGAGCAGATTACCGAGGGTAATGCCCCCGCGCCACCCATTCGAGAGGCCGTGAAGAACGCTTTCACAGACGCGTCCGCCCGCGTTCGAATTGACGCACTCGAAATCATCGGGAACCTCAAGGATCCGAACGACACGGCTGCCGTACTGAAACTGCTTCCCGGTGAGCGCGATGCAACCGTTCGCGAGACCATCCTTCGCGTCTTGGGCAGGCTGGAAAACCCCGCAGCGTTGCCGGCCCTCGTTGAAGAGTTGGCAGACCCAACGACCGCTCCGGCGTGCGTTCGGCAGGCTGCTCAGTCCCTCGGAGCAATCGGCGCGCAGGGTAGGGTCGAGCCGGAGCGCATCGCGCCCGCCGTCGAACCCTTAAAAAAACGCTTTGAATCCGCCCCGGACGGTGATCTCCGATTGAAAGAAGCCTTACTTGCGGCGATGGCGTCCATCGGCGACCCGGCCTTCACGTCCGATTTCGTGGACAACCTGTCGGTCGACGCACCCGAACTGGTGCTGGCGGCCATTCGCGGCATCAAGACAGTCGGCGCCCGCGACCATCTCGACCGGCTCATCGCCCACCTGACGCACGTCGACCCACGCGTCCGCCAGCGGTCTGCTGAGGCGGTCGGCGTGCTCGGCGACCAAGCTGCCCTTGACGCTTTGTTCAATCGACTCAGCCCCAACGTGGAAAGCAATGAGGGCGTCCGCGACGCTGCGTGGGACGGTTTCCGCGCAATCCTCGCGCGCAGCCCCGCCGACGTTCGCCTTCAGTGGGCAAACCGTCTTTCGGAACTTCACGATCGACAGGTCGCATTGCTCAATGAGCTCATCGACGCCTGGACGGCTGACGGGTCTGCCGCCCCCGAACTGGTACAGGCTCGCGAGCGCCTCGTCGACATTTACCTCGCCGACGGCAATTATGCGGACTGCATCAACCAGCTTCAGCAACTGCGTAAACAGTTCGTGAGTCAAGACGACCCGCGTGCCCAACTCGTCGAGCTCCAACTGGTGCGGGCCACTCTCGAGGCCGGGCGTCACGACCGAATCGTCGAACTCGTTCGCGACGTGGCCGCGGGTGAAGACGCGCAAGCACGCGCCAAGATTGCCGACACGATCGTCGGATACCTCGACGCTGCCATCGCCCGCGACCCGAATACGCAACTCTCCGCGCTGGTTGACCGGCTCGAAACACTTCCACCTGCACTGCTGACCGACGACTGGTCGGCGAGGCTGGCAGTCTTTCGCAAGCGAATCGCCGACGCACAAAACGCCACGACACCAGCCGGCGAACACCACACTCCCTAACCTTCCAGCACGCTTTTTGTTTCGGACGTCGTTCGCCCAGCACCTGCTGCGCATCGGGAACGTGTCGCGCCCGCCCCGATGCTGCGACCGATTGTGACAACCCCCACGCATGCACACCGTCCAGTAGTTATGTTTGGTCCGACAAGTATCGTCGTCCGACGTCCGCGCTCAGATTGAGAACGCCCATAGATGCACGCCCCACGACCACGTCCACCGTCCACGCCCTAACGGTCGCCACGACGGCGCCCATCGGAACGGTTGGCACGATTACAACGTCTAGATCGCGCCGATAAGCACGCCAACTCCTTGCCGCGACGTTCGTTAAGTGCCTTGCGGCATCCGACGATAGTCGACAGGGCATTGAAACCGACGACCAGTCACCGACAAACGGGAAACGTTTGATGACGGCAAAAATCCTGCTGGTGGACGCCGAGCCAGCCGTACGCTCAACGATGGTCACAGCGCTCGAAGAGCAAGGCCACTGGTGCGCCGAATGCGAGGGTGGCGCCCAAGCGTACGTTCGTTTGCGACGTGAGGCGTTCGACTTGGTTGTCTCCGACGTCCGTGTTCCCGAAATTGGCGGACTCGAATTGCTGGACATGGTGTCGTCCATGCGGAGACGTCCCGCGGTGATCCTCACGTCGGAGCACGCCAGCTCGGAATGCGTTCGTCGAGCGTTCAGGCGGGGCGCGTTCGATGTTTTGCCCAAACCGCTCGACCCCGCCGAACTGCGCCAGTCCATTGAAGACGCGTTGCTTCGATCCAACCATCCGACATCCGCGCCAAGCCCGACCAAGCGGTCCCCATCGACGCGTGCGTCGCAGCCGCGTGCCGCCACCGGGCTGCTGACGAGACGGGCCTTCGCCGAATCGCTGGCGCGAATGAGGAGCAAGTGTCGCCATTTGAATCAACGCGCCAGCCTTGTCGTCGTCGCGCTTGACGTCTCGAAATTGGAGTCGGGCTGCCTTACCGACGACGCGCTCCGAGCGATGGAACTCGCGCTCAACGAAACGATCCACTCGGTCGGACAGGCTGTCCGGTACGACGCCGATCGCTTCATGTTTGTGCTCGACGACGCTCACACCGGCCGAACGACGGACCACTGCGATCAACTCCGGAACTCCTTCGCCCGCCTTTGCAGTCAATCGTCGAGCACGAATCACCGGGCGTGCATGAGTTTCGGCATCGCCGTGTCACAGGCGGGGTTTGTGGAATCCGAGGAAGATCTTGTCGACCGCGCGCTCCTTGCAGCCGCGGAGGCGAAGAGTCGCGGCAGCGGCCGGGCTGTTTGTTGGTCTGACCTTCCGATCACCGCGCCTTCCCAGCGACAGCTCGATCGCGCATCGGTTGATGACATCACCGTTTGGATCACCAAAGCTCGCCAGCAACTCAAACGAAGCTGTGTCGAGTCGGCGCTCGCGCTCGTCGCCGCTGTGGAGACGAAAGAGCCGCTTGCCCGCGGGCACGCACGAGCAGTCAGTCATTACTGTGAGATGATTGCCCGACGAATGGACCTAAGCCCGTTGCAGGTCGAATCTATCAAGATCGCAGCCTTGCTCCACGATATCGGCAAGATCGGCGTACCGGACAGCATCTTGCAGAAACCCGGCCCGCTGACCGCGGGGGAATTCGAACTGATAAAGAAACATCCGGAAACCGCGATGCAAATCTTGGAGAACAGCACGTCGATCCAGGACGAACTGCCCTACATTCTGCACCATCACGAACGGTTCGACGGCGGCGGATATCCCCATGGCCTCGCCGGCAACGACATCCCGCTGCCCGCACGCATTCTGTGCGTCGGCGATTCGATCGCAGCGATGATGTCAGCCCGAAGCTACAAATCCGAGTACTCGCTCGACCGAACGCGATCCGAGCTTGTCCAGTGCAGTGGAACGCAGTTTGATCCGGTTGCGGTCCGGGCGGCCATCGAGTGGCTCGAAACCGATCCCGATGCCCTGCAATTCGACCCCACGACCCCTCTGATTTAATCGCGGCTCGTCTCGCCGGCGAGGTGAAGCGCCCTCCAGCGGGCCAGCAACGCCGCCGACGTGCCGACCGAAATGTACGTCACCGGGAGAATGCGCAAATAGTTGCTCGATGGGACCGACACAAGTCCATCGACCAGAACGGTCGGAAAGGACATGCACAGTGCGATCGTGTACGCCGCCAGACACACGACCGGCACGGATAAGCATGACCACCACGTCGAGGTCGTCGGAAAAAACGCCTGTGCCCGACCAACGCCGACGTAGAAAGCAACGGCAACAGCAAACACCGCCTGACCGTGACTGATGGCCCGCGCGCCCGCCCCGGTGCAGACCACGCTGATCAATACCAATCCCAACGCGGTCGCGGTCGCCAGATGCTTTAACCCTGCCCGCCAGGCGCGGCGCTCATCGGCACCGATTCTCCGAAACAACACTCCGCCGATGCCCGGCAGCAAAGGACCAGCCATCAACAACCCCGTCTTCCCGGAACCAGCCTGACACGGATTCGCATCGGTCGGTTCAGTTCGCCCGCCTGCGAGCCATCGCACCACGACCGCCGAAACCACCATCGCAACCAGGACCGCCACGAACCAGAACAACCCGTCGACCATCAGCCACACACACAACGAGCGACTCTGGCCACGATCCATTAGGAGGGATGTCATGTTGTCCCCGCGCAGCGAAACGATCGCCATGCCGATTCCCACAGCGAACGCGCCGATATCGGGATACGCTCGCCCGGCGATCGCCGTCGCCAACGCCGACGCAACGGCTGCCAACGCCATCACCTGCATCATCATCAGCGCCGGATTCCTGTTCGTCAGAACGCTGACCGCACCGTACGGGTCGCCCGAACGAAACACCATCGCGCCCACCGACACGAGAATGCCGGCGGACACCATCCACGCAACGTGAAACCGCAACCGTTCTTGACCTGGTAGATCCACCGCAGAACTCATCATCATGTTCGCCGTCGCCATACATCACCCCACACACAACACTGTTACACGCCGACGAACCCACCAACCGCACCGCCCTGCACGATGGAATTACAAGGCGAAGTCAGTGACGTCCACCTTGCGACCCACCGACTTCGTGCTTGCGCAGAATCTCATCAATCCGTGTCCGCACCACCGGACCAACCCGACACAACGGAAGACGAAACTCCTCCGACAGCAAGCCTTGCATCGCCATGGCTGTCTTGATCGGCACCGGGTTCGACCCGCACGATCCAAGCTCCGTCGCCAGCGTGCAAATCCGATGGTGCAATCTCCGCGCAGCAACCGGATCGCGATCCACAGTGTCGACCAACGCTTTCATGCGCTTGGGAACAAGGTTGGACAATACGCTGATCACGCCGATCGCACCCATCGCCATCAAAGGCAGTGTCAACCGGTCGTCACCGCAGATCACACCGATATCGCTGCGCGAAAGGAGCTCGTCGATACGATCCACGCCACCGCTCGCATCTTTCAACGCCACCACGTGCTTGTATCGATCGCGCAAACGCATCACGGTTTCGTTTGCAAGATCAACGCCGCATCGCGCGGGCACGTTGTACAACACGATGGGCAGGTTGACGGCTTGGGCGACGGCGGAGTAGTGCTCAAACAACCCCGCCTGCTCGGGACGATTGTAATACGGGGTCACGACCAACACGCCGTCCGCCCCGACGGCAGCAGCATGCCGGGCCAACTCGACCGCTGTTCGGGTGCAGTTCGACCCTGCACCCGCCAGCACCTTACACCGACCGGCGACACGTTTGACCACCGTCTCAACAATTCGGCCATGCTCCGACTGCGAAAGCGTCGCGCTTTCTCCGGTCGTTCCACACGGCACGACACCATCGACGCCGCTCTCGACTTGGCGCTCGACGAGCCGATCAAGCGCAGGCCAATCGATTTCACCATCCAGAAACGGAGTCACCAGCGCCGTGTGAACGCCCGAGAATCGCTCCGAAACTCGTTCCGCTGGCATGATCACGGCTGGGCTTCCTTGCTTGCCACCAACCGCAAGTCAATCGTGACGTCCATCGCTCTGGGCGTGCGTGCGATGATCGCCACCGCGCCGTCGTGATATTGAACGCGCGACAACAGTTGCGTCTCGAACGACTCACGAAGCTCCGGTTCGGGCGGATGATCCGCAAGCTCGCGCCGAAAACGCATGATCGCCGAAAACGCCCGATTCTTCGTTTCGATCCGGTCGGCCAGCGCGACCACCGCTTCCGCCATCGCCACCGGCCGGGCTTCCGCCAGATTGTAACCGCTCCGCAGCACGTCCGCCGGAACGACCGTGGGCTTTCGCCGAGCCCCCGGCGATGAAATGCTCAACGCGCCACCCGGGAAATGATCCACCGTCAGCATCATCCGGCAGTACGTCGCGACCGCGAACGACTCGCGAAACGCAGCCTGCCTCTTGCCGGTGAACAACGGCAGTGCAAACCCGCGCAACGTCAACCGCAACATCGTGTCGCCGATGCCGTTTACTTCGACCGTTCCCACGCTGGACGACGCCGAACGCGCTGACCAGTCGACCTTGATCCGAACGTCGATCGGTTCCAGCTGAAAGGCATCCATCACCAGTTTCGCCGCAACGGACTGCGACAGCGGCGACGGCGTTAGCCCGTCGCGCTTGGTCAGGTCAGTCGGGTGGCCTTCGTCTTGTAACTTGACCAGCGAGGCGTACCAGTCGAGCACGTCCGCGCCGTTCTCCTTCGCCGCAGCCACAATCGCCTCGGCAATCTTGGCGATCGCTTGATCGTACTGCGTGACCATGAAGATGTTCTTCTTGCTCACCGTTGGAAGCGGCGGCGTGAGGACGAACGCTCTCGCACCCAAGTCGCGACATTTCTTCAACATCGTCGCCATGTTCGCAGCAGCCATCGATGCTCGTGCGGGACTCTCACCCTTCAAATCGCCATCGCCCAACCCGCAACAGATCACAACCGTTGTCGGACGAAGCGGTGCGACCAGCTCGTCAAAACGGGCAGCAGCCTCGCCCGTCTTGGCCAGATTCGGGCCAGGCAGCGCGACCTGCCAGAACTTCGCTCTCGATTCGGGATACTTCGCGCGGACGAAATTCTCAACCATCGTGCCGAACCCGTCGGGATACACGAGCGAATCGCCGTAGAAGACGATGCGCTCCTCGCCGACGATGTTTAGTTGGGCGACGGACGCCCGTGCAGTCAACAGCACAGCCGCCGACATGATCGCGAGCCTCGCGATGTTTGTCATGATGTTGTTCCTCGAGATGCGTGTAGATCCAGAAGCGCCTTCATGGAGCGAACCGCCTCGCGCATCCCCACAAAAACCGCCCGCGACACGATCGAATGTCCAATGTTGAATTCACAAAACCCGTCCATCGCTGCCACGCGGGACACGTTGCGGTAGGTCAGCCCGTGGCCGCCATGAACCACCAATCCGTCGCGCCTGCCCGTGTCAACGGCGCTGGCAAGGGACTCCAACGCTGTTGCAATCTCCGCGTCGTTGCGAGCATTCGCATATCCCCCGGTCCACAACTCGATCGCGTCGAAACCTGCTTCGGCACACGCGTGGATCTGATCAGCCGCCGGCTCGATGAACGCGCTCACACTGCTGCCACAATCGTGCAGGCGCTTGACGACGTCGGCCACGCGCTCTCCCAAACCGACCACGTCCAACCCCCCCTCGGTGGTCAGTTCCTCCCGGCGCTCGGGAACCAACGACGCTTGCGCCGGCGATAGCGAGCATGCGATCGCGACGATCTCCGTCGCGATCGACATTTCCATATTCAACTTCACCGACACCGTTTCACGGAGCAAACGCGCATCGGTGTCGTTGATGTGACGGCGATCCTCGCGAAGATGGAAGGTAATTCCGTCCGCCCCGCCCAATTCCGCCTCGACAGCCGCCCAAACCGGGCTTGGCTCATCCGTCCCTCGAGCCTGCCGGACAGTGGCTACGTGGTCAATGTTGACGCCCAATCGAACCATGCACCGCCTCCGCTCCCTGACCGAACAGGCATTATAGATGCGCGAGTCGGGCTGTAAATGAAATCGGGAGGCCGGTCAGCAATCCGGTTCGGTGGTCACCGAGAGGCTGAACGTTGCGAATTGTTCACAATACAGCTCCGCCCGCTCCCGATGCGTCACCAGAAGAAGCGCAACATCGGTATCGTGAGCCTCAAGCATGATCTCGATCGCTTCTTCAACCGAAAGCGGTGTCAAGCGGAAGATAACGTCGACGACATGGAGCATGTCGTTCTCGTCGTCGTTGTGCAGGAGAACACGATACGGAGGCAAAATTCCAGGGCGAGGGACAGCCTTGACCGGCGCAACCGCGACGCCCTCTCCTTCCGACGCTGACCCTTGATGTGCAGGATTCTCAAGCACCATCGTCACCTCAACCCGTAGCATACCCGGCCACCCCGAGAAGCGCCAAGGCCTTTTTTTGACCGACAAACAGCCTCTCCCAGGCAATCCGCGGGTGAGCGATTCACGCCTCGGGAGGCCAATTCCGCCGCCCCCCCAAAAAAACCGATTTTATCGCTTGACCTTCAAGCTAACTCTAAGGTGTAGAATGTGAGTGAGATGACAATGAAGACACGAACAGCCCAGTTGATGACGATCGGCGAGGTGGCCCGTATGGCGAGTGTGGCGACGCCCACGCTGCGGTACTACGAGCAGGAGGGTCTCCTTTCTCCGACCACGCGGAGCCGAGCAGGCTACCGTCTTTACAATGCCGAAGCGGTCGAACAGTTGCGGTTCATCCGCTCCGCACAGGCAGTGGGATTCACCCTCGACGACATCCGCACGCTCGCCCGGCTCGAAGGAGAGAGTGGCAAGACTTGCAAAGCGGAAGTAAGGCGGCTGCTGGGGCAACGGCTTGCGGAAGTCAACGACAAGATGAAGGATTTGAAACGCGTTCAGCAGGCATTGGGGCAAGCCCTGGACCGTTGTCAACGCTCGAATGGCGAGTGCAAGGTACTGAAGGAAATCCGCCCCACAAGACAAAGAAGGAGATGATGATGGTGACAAGACGATGGACGCTGTCCGCCCTGGCGGTGGCGATGCTTGGTGTCGCTGCGCTTGGAGCGGTGAGACTGGCCGCCGCCGACTCGGGGCGAGCGGACTGCCCTGGCAAGATCGTCTGCCCACAAACGGGCAAGCTCATCTGCCGGGACAAGTGTCAGATGATTGACCAGAATCGCCCGGACTGCCCCGGTCGAGTCGTGTGCCCGCTCACGGGAAAGCTTGTGTGCAAGGATCGGTGCCCTCTCGGCGACACGGCGACGAAGAAAGGCGACGCGAAAAACGCAGATGCGAAGGACAAGCCGGCGTGCTGTCGGAAAGGCAAATGACGGCTGACTGTTCCAAGGACGACCTCATTGCGGAAAGCGCGCCGCAAAGGGGCCGTCCGGGTTGGCTGCAAACGCTGATCGCCATCCCGGCGGCGGTGCTGCCACTATTGCCGAGTTTTTCGTGCCCGGTATGCGTCGCAGCCTACGCGGGCTTGCTCTCGTCGCTGGGTTTGGGCTTCCTTCTCACCGATCGCGTGCAGAGGCCCATGATCGTTGCGTTCCTGGTTGTTTCGGTGGCCAGCGTGGCCTGGACTGCGAGGCAATATAAGCGGACCGGACCGTTGGTACTTGTCCTTGTTGGCTCCGCCGGGATCGTCGCGGGACGCCTCGTGTGGAGCGTAGCACCAGCGCTGTACGCTGGCGCGCTCTGCCTTGTGACGGGCACCGTTTGGAACCTGATACTGAAGCGGCCGCGGACGAAACTTGTCACGCTGACCGTCGCGGATACCGCGCACACGAGGGGCCCGAGTTCATGAAGGCCCGACAAGTGTCCCTTGCGGCATCCAGCACGTTCTTGTTCCGTCCGGTCCGCTTGTAAGCGCCAAGCTCGGACTCGTCACCCGCCGATGTCGGCGCTTAGGATGCGCACGATGTCGGCGCGACTCATTGTGCCGGCTCCGGGGTGGGAATTCTCCTTCAACTCGTTGCCTTGCTCGTCGATGAAGCGGTCCAACTGCTGTACGTCGACGAATACCCTGGTCGCGCCGCTGGCCCCCACGGTCGTCAGCAACGTCGGTTGAACCGGATCGGTCACGTCGATGACTTGCAGCCCGACGACACTGTTGGCCACTAGAGCGTAGTCGTCGACTCCCGGCGGTGCCATCTGGCTGGCGACGTCGACATCATTCGCGCTGCCACCGAGGTCCGAGATCGCAGCAACTTGGACGACGTTGTCAGGCTCGGTGATATCGTAGACGCGTAGGCCATTCGTCCCGGCGACGACATAAAGGTAGTCGTGCTCGCGCGAAGGCGTCGAACCGGCCGCCTCGAGGAAGTGGGTGTAGGTGTCCAAACCGGACGCTCCGGAAAGCTCAAGCCCACCGACCAGCTTCGGCGACGAGAATTCCGGCAGGAGATCAACAATACGCACGCCGAAATCCGGATCAGCCACATACGCCCTCGCGGCAAACGCCGGCCCCTTTTGATGATGGGCGTAAAGCGCTACGTCCGCTGCGTTCATGCCTGCCAGCGTGCCGGCGATGCGCGGTTCGTTGTGGTCCGAGATGTCGACGACCACCAACCCCGCGTCGCCCGCCGCGACGAACAGATGGATGCCCCATGGAACAGCTCGGACAGCCGTGGGGATCGACACCGATGCGACCAACTCCGCCGACGTGGGATTGGCATTGTCATAGATGTTGACGCCTTCACCGGCGATCACGACGTAGAGATATCGTGCGGCGAAGCTGACGTCGATGGCGTTGATATTGTTGACTACCGTGGCAGCGGCGGTCGGCATGCCGTCTGTCATGTCAAAGATCGACAATCCGTCGCTACCGGACGCAACGTAGAGATAGTCTGCCTTTCCAGAGACCACGTTCGCACGAGAAGCCACCGCTCGCGGCGACCCGGCGGCAAGCGTGGCGAGCAATACCGGGTTCGCAGGATCGGTATTGCGGTCGAACACGCGGATGCCATCGCTTGCCACTACGTAAGCGTCGTCGCGCGCGAGTGAATAGTTCCCCGAACCAAGCCCCAACGACGGCGGCGATCGGTGACACTCAACGCAGGTGCGCACCTCGTCACGCCCGCGGATCGTGTGCGGCTGGACCGGCTGGAGCGCCAGGCCGGACAATCCGTTGACCGTTTCGGGCATGACGAAATCGAGCTTCTTGCTGCCGTCGGCAGCGGTCACGTCTGCAATGGGTTGGCAGCCGACGATGTACGGCGAGACCTTCCCTTGGGCGTTCATGCCCATCGCGAAGTGCTTCAGGGACACGAACACCTTGTTTCCTGTGCTTGCTTTCCCCAACTCCTCCTCTCGCGTGATCAGATTGAGACCTGTGAGAGTTTCGTCGCGTTGAAAATGACAACCGAAGCAGTTGGGCATCCATGAAGCGTGGCACGCGTAACACTCCAGACCACCCTGCACCTTGAGATGGTTCTCGTTCATGGCTGCTGCTGCTTTGGCGTTGTATCGATTGGACTCGGGATTGACGACGTCCATCACCTGAGGCACGACATGGGCCGCCCCGTTGACTTTGGACGTCAGGATGACGTCGCCGTCGCCGGTTCGCTCGACATTGCCAAGCGAGTTGCCATCTCGATCGGTCAGCGTACCCGGCGCATCGGGGAGCCCGTGGCAGGTGCGACATTCGACCTTGGTCGCCTGATCCATGTGCCCATAGATGTTGCCGTCGCCCATCACGCCGGCCTGCGTGTGGCAATCGATGCACGCCATGTTTCGTTCGCCATGAAGATCTTGTGGGTTCGTCTCGGCATCCGCGTAGTGATAGTTGCCGTTGAACTTGACATCGGTCGTGCCCGCCACATCGGGTCCGGAGGGCAGTCGCGGTGGCATTTGAGACCGGCCTGAGAAGCTAAGACCAATGCGGGCACCGCGATGATGGCAGTGGGCACACTGTGTTGAAGGGATCACGCGTGTGATCTGATGGATAACCGGGTGCCCCTGCTCGGTGTGATCGATGGACGTGTCCGCACTGCCTGATCGACCGTCGTTGTCGTACACCATGTGACAGGCGGCGCAGCCGTCAGCGCGATAGGTCCCATCTGCCCCCTCAGCCCCACGATATCCCTTGCCCCGCGACCAGAGATGGCAGCGGGCGCAAACTTGGCCTGGGACCGCGCGGTAGTGCGTGGCGAACTCGGCTTGGTCGAGCGATGGGTCGTACTTGATCAGGTCGATCAACTCGTCGACGGCGCCCGCTTCGGTCGGCACGTCGCCATCCTCATCGCGCACGGCAAAGTTTCCGTACACCGGCGTCTTGCTGTCCGTGACACCGTTTTGGTACAGACCGCCCGCGTAATGACCGGCCCCGGTGGCCATCAGGCCCTTGAGTATCCAGTCCACGTGTGGAACGTGACACTTGCCGCACGTCTCGCGCACGACACGAAGGTTCGACGGGTTGACGAATTGCTGATACGGCAGGTCGTAGTCGAGCGGCGGCGTGGTCTTGTCCATGATGACCGGCAGCGTCGGCTGAACATGGGCGCTCGCCATTTCCGCCGACGAAAAGTCTCCGCCGTGACAATCAGTGCAGTCGATCGACGCGTTGGCGTGAATGTCTTCGATCTTGTCATGACACTCGAGGCAACCAGGGTTGCTCTTCGTGAACGTCTTCGGGGGTGTCGTCGGCTCGAACGAACAACCAGCCACCACCATCACAAAACCTGTCATCGCCACAATGCGAACGAACGAAACCATGGTCGACCTGCAGCCTGCGGTGTTCATGTATTCTCAACCTCTATTGACGGTCGCCAGCGTGATCGATCACGCGACTCGCGGGCACCGGACGGGTCATGCAAGGCAACTTGCCTTGCTGATACAAGGATCATTCTTCTCGATGCGGTTGCCGAAATCGGCGTTGCCCCTCGACGTCCGCACACGTCGCCCGGGGGCACGAGAAACCGCTTCGCGGAATCGGTCCCTGCGATGCCGCCTCACCGAAACCCCAGAATTCGCACCGAGGGTTGGGACTCGTCCGTCGAATGCGACCGCCGCCAGTTTAATCGGCCGACATCGCGAGTCAAACTTAAATGTAGTTAATTATTGTAAGAAGATTCACCAGGGCCGTCAGACACGCATGTCGCAATCGTCACGATAAAACGACTCCGGCCCGAAAATCGCAAGCGTCGCGAGCGATGAACCACCAATGCATCGCACGTCTCGCCAACCCAACGGGCGAGACACTCCAACTCTTTCTCGGCTGACCGCCAAACCGCACGCGATTCCGCTGGGTTTGAAGAATTGAATGCCCGCCGCCCACCACTTCGCGAGATCGCCCACTCGATGAATCGCCCCGGATCTCGCCGAGGGGAATGACCGACTTGTCGATCGTCACACACCGCGTGTAAATATGCACCATCGCCCTCACTGCCGGCCGAATTCATACGGTGACAGCGGAACGTCTGGTTATTATAGGATTGCACTGTGAGCCATTTTACGGTATCTTGAGTGGTCTCGGCGGCTGTCATCGGGCGGGAGGTGGTCGCCGTTCGGCTTGGTCTGATCAACACTGCTTCAAACAGAGAATACGAAATACGGAGTGCTGAGCATGCAGGGAAGAATCGCTTCGAGACCGGCGCGCCGGTTGTGGTTGGCGGTCGTGCTGATGTGGGTCGTCCCCGTCGGAGCGCAGGACCAGCAGTCTGCACCGAACCAACAAGCATCGGGCGATGACCGAAGCGTCATCGTCGTGGACGGTCGAGCATTCTCCACCTGGCAAGAGTACGTGTCATCGGACCTATTCCGTCGCAACGGGTTGCGTTGCGGCACGAGGCCTAGCTACAACGCGGTTGCCGCTCGCAGTGCCGGACCAAGCGACTGCACGTTCTTCCTGACCAATCCTGCTCCCGCCTACGATCCGTCGGTCGGCAAGTTTCGCATTCCCGTGGTGGTGCATGTCATCCGCCGCGACGATGGATTCGGCGACGTTAGCGAGGCAATGGTCCAAAGCCAAATCGACATCCTCAACGAGGATTTCCTGGCACTGACCGGCACGAACGGTCAGAATGGCACCAACGTCGAGATCGAGTTTTTTCTGGCCACGACCGACCCGTCGGGCAGCCCGACCAATGGCATTACCTACAGCAACAACACGACGTGGTACAATGACGGTGGCGCCTATTGGAACAGTCTCGCCTGGGACACTAGCCAGTATCTCAACATATACACCAACAGTGCAAGCGGTGCACTCGGCTACGTTCCCGATTTGCCCCAAGGCGGAATCGCCGGCTCCAACAGCGACCGCGTCGTCATTCTGTGGTCGACATTTGGCAGGAACGCACCGTTCGCGCCGTTCGACCAAGGGCGCACGCTCACACACGAGGTCGGCCACTACTTCGGTTTGGAACACACGTTCGCCGGCGCGTGCGCATCGGTAGCAAGTTGCAACACGAATGGCGATTTGATTTGCGATACCAACCCCGAGTCGTCTCCGAACTTCGGATGCTCGAACTCTCAATCGTGCGGCGTACCGAAGCCCATCGAGAACTACATGGACTACTCGGACGATTTGTGCATGGAACAATTCACAGCTGAACAGGCCCGGCGAATGCGATGCTCGTTGGAGTTCTACAGGCCTGCGCTGTTCCAAATGATCCCAGCCACCTGTGGCGACGGTGTCGTCGGCCCGGACGAAACGTGCGACACCGGGATCGCCGCCGGTCAACCCGGAGCCTGCCCAACGGTATGCAACAGCACGGGGTGCACGGTTGGAACATTGCTGGAACCGGGCACGTGTCTGGCGAGTTGCGACTTCTCTCCCATCACGCAGCCGATCAGTGGCGACGGCTGCTGCCCGCCCGGCGCGAACGCAGCCAACGACAACGACTGTGTGGCGGCGTGCGGCAACAACGTGTGCGAACCCGGCGAACTTGGGATTTGCGTTGATTGTGATTGCACGGTTGATGCGCAATGCGATGATTCCTTCGTATGCACGACAGATCAATGCGTCAGCGGCCAATGCTCTTACACAGCCAGCTTGTTCGGCGATGTCGATTTGAATGCAACCGTAAACCTCTTCGATCTGTTCTGTGCGCTGGACGGATTCGGCGGCACTTTCTCGGGCAACTGCACGTTCGAAAGCGTCGACATCGAACCCTGCGCAGGCAACAACACGATCAACATTCTTGACCTCTTCGCAATTCTGGACGCCTTCAACGGAGTCAACGCCTGCTGCGCCCCATCGCCGTAGCAGGCTGGGGACGATGTTCAACCGTTGCGATCCGAGACGGCTGCGGGGTGTTATGAAACCGTCTGACAGCACGGACAGTAATGCGTGGTTCGCGAGGCGACGACGATGCGAACGATGGTCGTCTTGCAGCGCGGGCAGGGCTTGCCCTCTCGTTGATACACACGATGTTGGCGCTGAAAGCTGCCCGATTGACCATCGGGTGTGCGGTAGTCCATCAGGGTGGATCCGCGGGCTTTGATGGCGGCACACAATACGCTCTGAATGCTGCGCAGCAGTTTGGCAGACTGTTCGCGCGTCAGGTCACCTGCGCGGCTGCACGGGTGAATGCGTGCGCGGTGGAGCGATTCGTCGCAATAGATGTTGCCCAACCCGGCGATCACACGCTGATCGAGAAGAAGGGCTTTGATCTGGCGGTTTCTTTCCAAGATGCGTCGGAAGCGTCGCAGGTTGATCTCGAGCGGTTCCTCACCGAGTGGGGCGAGAGCTTTGCTCTGATCGCCTTCGGTGCCATTCAGCAACCAGACTCCGCCAAAACGTCGCGGGTCACAAAAGCGCAGCTCGTGGGTTGCATCGCCAAACGCGATACGCAGATGGGTGTGAGCAGCCAGCGGAGCGCGGGTCGGGTTGATCGTGATGCGTCCTGTCATGCCAAGCGCAAACACAACGGTGATGTCGCCCTCAAGGTTGAGCAGAACGCGTTTCCCGCGTCGGGTGACACTCTCCACACGGCGTTGCCGAAGGTAGCGACCGAGCAGGTCGGGATCACTCTTGAAGATGTCCCGGCGACACAGTCGGGGCGATCGGAGAATTTCACCACCAAGCGCGGCGTGCAGCGCACGGGCGATCGTTTCTGCTTCGGGTAATTCCGGCATGACCGTCATGCTAGCCCGGTTCCGCTCCGCCGGCGAGATAGCGAATCGAGTCCGCGACAATATTGGTGGGGCCGTTTCGTCCCGAAGGGACGCTGTGACAATAGCCCAGCGATTCATCGCTGGGAGAAAGTGGTTCGGTTGCAATGCGGAGTCCCGGAGGGACGATTGAAGAGAAGTCGATGTTCAACCGTCCCTCTGGGACTCTGTTTGGGTGAGGCTTGGCAATCCCAGCGATGAATCGCTGGGCTATTCTCGATCGCCCCGCTGGGGCTGCGACTGCTGCATGCCGTACCCGGGGGGCCGCCATCAAAGAACAAACCTCCGCCGAATGTGTCACGCACGCCGGCGAATCGGCGAATCTACCGCGGTGGACAGCGTTTGTGAGCCCGCCGACCAAGCGGTACACTAAACGGAATCGAGAACGCCCAATCATCAGCCCGGAGCAACAACGTGGGACTGTTCAAGCTCAAAAGCCCGTTCCAGCCACGCGGAGACCAACCCGCCGCCATCGACCGCCTGTCCGAAGGGCTGGCTGAAGGCCGGAAGTACCAGTGCCTGATGGGAGTCACCGGGTCGGGAAAAACGTTCACGGTCGCCCACACCATCGCGCGGCAGGATCGTCCGGTGCTGGTCATATCGCACAACAAAACGCTGGCCGCCCAACTCTACGAGGAGTTTCGCGAGCTGTTCCCTGACAACGCTGTGGGCTATTTCGTCAGCTACTACGACTACTACCAACCCGAAGCGTACATCGCCGCCCGCGACATCTACATCGAAAAGGACGCGTCGCGGAACGACGATCTCGATCGGCTTCGCCTGGCAACGACCAGTCATCTGGTCTCACGGCGCGACGTTGTCATCGTGGCAAGCGTGTCGTGCATCTTCGGGCTGGGATCGCCGGAGGATTACAAATCCAGCACGGTCGTGATCAACGTTGGCGATACGGTCGATCGCGACGAGATGCTCAAACGCTTCGTGGATTTGCAGTATTCGCGCAACGATGTCGAGCTGACCCGGAGCAAGTTTCGCGTCCGCGGTGACGTCGTCGAGATTCAGCCGGCGTATGAGGAGTTCGGCTATCGCATCGAAATGTTCGGGGACGAAATCGAAAAGATCGACATGATCAACCCGCTGACCGGCGAAACGCTCGTCAGCGAACAACGCTTGTTTCTATACCCAGCCGTTCACTATGTGATGCCCGAAGAACGGATTCAAGCAGCCACCGAATCGATCCTCGCAGAACTTGAAGAACGCGTGATGCAATTGCGCCGACACGGCAAACTGCTCGAAGCCCAACGGCTGACCGCGCGTACCAAGTACGACGTGGAAATGCTGCGGGAGGTGGGTTACTGCTCGGGAATCGAGAACTACTCCCGCCATCTGAACGGGTCTGCCCCAGGCAGTCGGCCGTTCACTCTGTTGGACTACTTCGGTGACGAATTCGTCCTCGTGCTGGACGAGTCCCATGCGACAGTTCCGCAGGTCCGCGCCATGTACGCGGGCGATCGCAGTCGCAAGGAAGTGCTCGTGGAGCACGGATTCAGGCTGCCGTCGTGTCTGGACAACAGGCCGTTGAAGTTTGAAGAGTTCGAGGCGATGTGGGACCATGTGATTTTCATGTCCGCCACACCAGCGCCGTACGAATTGCAGTGTTGCAAGGGCGAAGTGGTCGAGCAGGTCGTTCGACCGACAGGCTTGGTAGACCCGGAGATTCACGTTCTGCCCGCGCGTGGGCAAGTGCCGGATCTGCTGCAGCGTGTCATCGAACGATCGGCGGCAGGCGAACGTGTTCTGGTGACCACGCTGACGAAGCGATTGGCCGAAGATTTGTCGCGATACATTCAGGAGGAGGGGCTGCGCTGCAAGTATTTGCACAGCGAAATCGACACGCTTGATCGGGTGGTCATTTTGAACGAATTGCGGTCGGGAGAGTTCGACGTGCTGGTCGGGGTCAATCTGTTGCGAGAAGGGTTGGACCTTCCCGAAGTGTCACTGGTGTGCATTCTGGACGCCGACAAGGAAGGTTTCTTGCGCAGCGAAACGTCGCTGATCCAAACGATGGGACGGGCCGCGCGGCACGTGAACGCACAGGTTATCATGTACGCGGACAAAGAGACGCCCAGCATGAAACGGGCGATCGACGAGACGCGTCGCCGAAGAAAGCTGCAGATGGCGTACAACGAGGAACATGGCATCACGCCGACGACGATTCAAAAATCCATCAAGACGGCGCTAGCGAGCGAGTTGAGCGGACGCGACACGGCGATGAAGGCGATTCGAGCATCGGAAGAAGAGTACGATCGTGACGAATTGATCGCCAAGATCGAAAAGGAGATGCTGGCAGCCGCCGACGAACTCGATTTCGAACGGGCGGCTGAACTGCATCGCAAGATCAAGCAGCTTCAGGGCGGACCTGAGCTTGTGTCCGCCTCGGACGTAGAGATGGGCAAGTCCACCCCGCACAAGCGGTCCAAACGATCGCGACCGAAGCGTCCGCGATGACGTGAATTGTGGTTAATGTATGGTGATCGACTAGACGACCATGGATCAAGCTGCGGAAAACGACATTCGAAGGTGGGCGAAGCGTCTGGCAGAACTCGCCAAGGAAGAGGATCTGGGATCCGGTGACGTTACCAGCCAACTGTGCAAGATGCACGGTGACGGTGCCTTCGATCTGGTCGCGCGGGAGGAGGGCGTTCTCGCCGGCTGCCTCATCGCCAACGACATCCTGCAAGTCTATGATCAGGGTCTGGAACTTCATTGGTCAACGGGCATTGCCGACGGTTCGAAAATCGGGTCGACTGGAGCAATCCTCGGGCGGGTCTCGGGGAATCGTTCGACACTGCTGGCGGCGGAGCGCGTGCTGCTCAATTTTCTCGGTCGCCTTTGCGGTGTCGCCACGTACACTCGGCGCTTCGTAGACGCGGTGGCTGATACGGGCGTGAAGATCCTGGACACGCGAAAGACCACGCCCGGCTGGCGGGTGCTGGAGAAATACGCGGTCCGGTGTGGTGGCGGCTACAATCATCGCATGGGGCTGTACGACGCCGTCCTGATGAAAGACAACCACCTGGCCGGTGTGTCGGCCGATCGGCTGGCAGCCTGCGTTTTCGACGCGCTCAACGGGCTCGCCGATCTCGATCATCGCCCCTCGTTTGTGGAGGTGGAGGCTGACTCGTTGGAACAGGTGGAAGCATTGCTGAAGGTGATCGGTATTGACGTGATTCTGTTGGACAATTTCTCGCCCGACGAACTGGAGGCAGCCGTCGCGCTGCGCGACTCGATGGGGGCGACAGGCTCGATCGCACTCGAAGCGTCGGGCGGCATCAGTCTGACCACGGTTCGGGCTGTGGCGGACACCGGCGTCGATAGAATTTCCGTCGGCGCGATCACGCATTCAGCCACCGTGATGGACTTGGCGTTTGACGCCTGCGAAGGGTCCGCGGCGAATCCAAACCCGTCATCCCCAAACCACTAGCGAGCGGTTGTACCCATGGCGACCATTCTGGGCATCGAAACATCGTGCGACGAGACAGCCGCCGCCGTAGTGACGGACGGTCAAATCGTACGGAGCAACATCGTCGCGTCACAGGTGGACCGACATCGTCGATACGGCGGCGTCGTGCCGGAAATCGCCTCACGGGCTCACATCGAATGCATCGACGCCGTCATCAAAGAAGCGATGTCCGACGCAGGATGCAATCACGAAGACTTGGATGCCATCGCGGTAACGTCTCGCCCGGGGCTAGCCGGATCACTACTGATCGGCGTGACCGCAGCCAAAACGTTGAGCTGGGCCTGGGGCAAGCCGCTGGTCGCGGTGAACCACGTCCTCGCCCACGCGTGCAGCCCGGCCATCGGTGTTCGTCCGATTCCCTGGCCGGCCGTGGGGCTGGTCGTTTCGGGCGGGCACACGTCGTTGTATCGCATCGACGGGTTCGACGCGATCGAGCTGCTCGGTCAGACCACCGACGACGCAGCAGGCGAGGCGTTCGACAAAGTCGCATCGATTCTGGGCTTGCCCTATCCCGGAGGCCCCGAGATCGAGCGGTCGGGCTCGCAGGGCAATCCGCAGGCCGTCGCGTTTCCACGGTCCATGCTCGGGCGAAAATCACTGGACTTCTCCTTTTCGGGCATCAAGACAGCCGTCTTGTACGCAGTGAACGGCCGGGGGAAGACATCGGGCGGTCTGGAGAAACTGAACGCCGCCCAAAAGGCCGATCTGGCAGCAAGTTTCCAGGAAGCGGTCGTCGATGTGTTGGTCACCAAGACCATGCGCGCTTTGGATCAGACGGGTCTGTCGACGGTAGCCCTAAGCGGCGGTGTGGCGGCCAACGGGCGTCTGCGTGAAGGGTTATCCGTGGCATGTGCGAATCGTGGCGCTACGCTCCATGCAGCCAGCCGCTCGTATTGTACGGACAATGCGGTGATGATCGCAGCGATGGGTGAACACCTTTTCGCCCGAGGAGAATTGGCGTCGTTGGCGCTCGACGCGTCGCCCCGCTGATCGCCATCGGGATGACGCCGGTTCCGTTCTTGGAAGGTATGGTTGATGGACGAGCAATCGCTCCGAACGATGCTGGAGGCGCTCCAGACCGGCTCCTTGGCCGTGAACGATGCGATGGAGCGGTTGCGGGGACTGCCATTTGAAGACCTTTCGTTCGCCAAGATCGACCACCACCGCGCTATTCGTTGCGGATTTCCGGAAGTCGTCTACTGCGAGGGCAAAACGGTCGAGCAGGTTGTCGCCATCGTCGAACGACTCAAAGCCGGCGGCGGCAATGTATTGGCGACCCGCATCTCGCCGGAACAATCCGACGCTGTCCTGAAGCGTTGTCCCGAGGCGGAGTATCATACAACCGCCCGAGCAATCACCATCCGTCAGCATCCGCCCGTTTTGAGTCATGGAACCGTCGCGTTGCTGTCGGCTGGCACGAGTGACGGACCCGTCGCCGAAGAAGCTCGGGTGACGGCTGAAATCATGGACCAACGGGTCGAGTCCTTTTACGACGTCGGCGTGGCAGGGATTCATCGTCTGCTCGCCCATCGTGAATCGCTTCAACAGGCAAGCGTGTGCATCGTCGTGGCGGGCATGGAGGGTGCTCTTGCGAGCGTCGTCGGCGGATTGGTCGCCTGCCCCGTCATCGCCGTGCCGACCAGCATTGGCTATGGCGCGAGTTTCGGCGGAGTGGCTGCCTTGCTCGCCATGCTCAATAGCTGCGCTTCGGGCGTCGTGGTCGTCAACATTGACAACGGTTTTTCCGCGGGCTACACAGCCGCATTGATCAACCGCCTCGCCGACAAGGAGTGATGTTTCGACCGCCATACGCGCGAACGCAGTGGGCAGGGTGGCCCACGTCCTCAGACGTGGGAAAAGCGATGAGCGCGTGCGAGAAATGTCGGCATATGATCATCGTGTCCCCCACGGCTAAAGCCATGGGCCACCCATCCGTCAGATCGTCAATAACGGAGCGTTAAATTGACACCCATCAAAGGCATCCCACCATTTCCCGATCGCGCCGACGACGTGCACAAAGGCAATGTCGGCCGAGTTGTAATCGTCGGTGGGCGATTCGACGATGTGGGCATGGTCGGGGCGCCCGCGTTGGCGGCCAACGCTGCCTTGAGAACGGGCGCAGGGCTGGTGCAGATTCTGACGACCAAGGAAGCCCAGCTTCCAGTCAGCATCTTGGCGCCCTGTGCCACGACCCGCGTCTTGCCAAGCGGCGACGGCAGTCTATTAATTGATGCGGTCCGCGCGTTCGCCGCAGATGTCGTCGCGATTGGCCCGGGGCTAACGCCGCACGTCACAGGTGCCGATGTCCTGCGTCTGGCCAATTCGTTCACTGGGGGCGTGGTGATCGACGCGGACGGGTTGAATGCGTTGGCTCGACTTGGAACGTGGTCAATGTCGCGAAAAGGTCAAGTCGTCATCACGCCCCATCCCGGCGAAATGCGACGATTGCTGCGGGGACTGGGACAAGACGACAATCTGGCAGCGAGGTCCGCGTCCGCGAAGTTGGTGGCTGACGCGACCGGAACCATCGTTGTTCTGAAGGGCGCTGGCACGGTCGTCAGCGACGGCGAGCGGGAGTATGTCAATGCGACGGGCCACAGTGGCATGGCTACGGGCGGTTCGGGCGATGTGTTGACGGGAATGATTGCGGCGTTGATGGGGCAGGGAATGAACGCCTTCGACGCATCGGTGCTCGGTGTGTATCTTCATGGCAGGGCGGGCGAACACGCCGGAATGCAAACGGGCATGGTTTCGATGACCGCGACCGACCTTCTCGACGGCATCGGGCGGTCGATCGACGCGCACCGGGCGACTTAATGTCGGGACAACGGGCAGGACGAGACCCGTTTCCGTCTGGCGATCTCCCCGGGTTTGGTCGGATGATTTGAGAGTTGATGTAGAAGAGTTGCGTTCGTGGCGCGCGGATTTGAGGAGGATCAAGCATGTTGACCAGAACAATGTGGTGGGCGGCGATGGTGGTTGTCGCGACTGCCGCGTCGGCGACGGCCCAGGAAACGATTGAATCGGTGGAGAAAAAGATCCTGAAAATGCTGGAACACAATAGGACGATGGTTGCCCACGTGGTGTCCACCATCGAAGAGTCCAGCGAGGATTTCAACATCAAAACGACCAAACGTGGATCGTACGAGTGCGTGAAGAGCGGACAAACGACTCGGTTTCGTCAGGAGTCGTTGATCACCGGCGTCGAATCAGTCGCCGGAGACAAGACCGAGTTCGAGCAAACGGAGCTGATCGTCTGCGACGGACAAAACGTCTACACACTCGTGGATAACATGGGGCACAAGTCGGCGGTGCGCGTCAAGGCTGACCGCTCCAGAACCGGCGGAATCGACAAAGCCCTCTTCGCCCGTTGGCATCGGGCTTACAACATGACGCTGCTCCCCGACGACAAGGTGGACGGGCAGGCGACGTACGTAATCGAAGCAAAACCCAAACTGGACGATGCGGTCTTGCCAGCCAGAACGCTGTACTTCTTTCGGAAAGACAACGGCATCATGGTCAAACGCATCCAGGAAAACAGCGATGGCAAAATCACGGAATCAACCACCTACAGCGACGTTCGCGTCAATGAGGAGATCGATCCCAGCCGCTTCGTGTTCAAAGCGCCCGAGGGCGTCCGGGTCAAAGACCGCCTGAACCCTTGAGCGTCCGGCGGGGGCACGACGTCGCGACCCGTCGGCGAGAAGCATTGAGGTTAGCGAGACTGTCGCTGAGCGACGGCCTGCGGTTGTGGAGCGGCAGCAGCGACCGACCGTAAGAATCGCGTGATGTCGGTGGGACGAACCCGCGATTTACTGCGCAGCTTCGTGATGAACTCTTCCACAAGTTTGTTGTACTGCATGTTGCGAAAATGTTCGACGAGCCTCGGCTGCATCGATTCAAAGTCCGGCGTTTCGCCGGGATCGATCTGAGCAACCCGAACGATGAAAAAAGCGTCGGGGGTTTCGACGATGTCGCCCAACGAACCAACGGACTCGAGCGAGTAGAGCATTTCGACTGCCGGCTCCAATCGTTCGCGAACGCTGCCGCGGGTCACCCATCCCCAACTTCCGCCGCTTGCTGCGCGCAACCCGTTGGAATACTGCCGGGCGACCTCGCCGAAATCCGCGCCCGCAACCAATGCATCGTACGCTTCAGAGACGATTCGCCGGGCTTTGTCCTGCGCATCGGCGAGTTGCAGCGCAGACGGCGATCGCTGCCCACGCGGAAGCTGGGCGGCGACGCTGATCTCAATGAGCTGCATCTTGCGTCGTTCAGGCTTGGCAAGTGAATCGCGCTGGCTTTCATAGATGTGCCAAAGCTGGACGCGGGTCGGGTCGGCGATCTTGGGCCTGATTTTTAGTTGTAACCAGCGATTGATGACCAATTCACGCCGGACCAATTCTCGGTTTTTTTCCGGTGTGATCCCGTGCGCCGCCAGCGATTGCTCGTACTTGATCCGCCTACCGGCAAACTCCGTATTGATTTGATCGCGTATTCGTTGTTCGACGAACTTTCCCAAACCTTCAGATTCCGCGTCGGAGAGGTCCTTGGACGCCTCCTGATAAATCAAGCGATCGCGAGCGAGCAATTGGACACGGTATTGGATCGCTTCAACGAGATAGTTGCGATAGCGGGCGGGCGGCATGGACTTCGCGTGTTGCTCGAGATCGTCGCGAATCGGGTCCAAAATGTCCGCGACGGTGATCGTGTCGCCGTTGACGGACATCTCGTCGACCGGCCCGCTGGAGCTATCGTCTGCGCTCGGCACGGGAGCAGTCGAGCCCTGCTGCTCTGATTCGCTCGTTTCGGGGGCGGTGTCTCCGGCGTCGATGGCGCGCCGAAACATCGGGTTCATGCGCATCGCGCTGCAACCGGCCGACAACAGAAGAGCAGAGGCCAACGCAAACGCGACGGCTCGACGATTACGATCATTCACGTTCGTGCATCTCCCAGAGAGGGCGATCGCCGTCAAGCCTGAGCGTATCAACAATGGCCGCCATATCCAAGGGGCTCCCAGCAGGCTTCCTTGTCGATCGTCGCGAGCGTTTGACCGGAGACAATTGGCTTGGCGATGGCGGCGCGGTCCTGCGATGTCACCCAAGATGATCCCGCGTCGCGGCGAGCCGCGTGAACTCTATTCCTGCTTCGAAATGTCATACTTCTTGACGCGATATCGGAGATTGTCCCGGCTGATACCCAACTGGCGGGCGGCTTGAGATTGATTCCAATTACTGTCGCGCAGCGCTTTGACGATCATCGCCCGCTCGAAACCCCAAAGCGTTTCCTCGCGTTGGGGCGCAACGTCATCGGCGCTCCCCCCGGAAATCTCCACCGGCAGGTCGCAGATTTGAATCGTCTGGCCGTCACACATGAGCACCGCCCGTTCCATGATGTTCTGCAGCTCGCGAACGTTTCCAGGCCAAGCGTAGCGGGTCAACATTGCGGAGGTAGCGGGCGAAACCGCCGGCGGTCTCATCCCGCTACGACCCGCTGCACGAGCGACGAAGTACTCCGCCAGACGGGGAATGTCGTCGATGCGCTCACGCAACGCCGGCAACGTGACGGGAAAAACGTTCAGCCGATAGAACAAGTCTTCGCGAAACTCGCCCTTGGCAATTTGGGCTTTGAGATTACGGTGGGTGGCTGCCACGACCCGCACGTCGCATTTGATCGTCGTCCCACCGCCCACGCGCTCGAACGCCTGCTCTTGGAGCACGCGAAGGAGCTTCACTTGGGTGGCAGGCGAGATTTCGCCAATTTCATCGAGAAAGATCGTGCCGCCGTCAGCCAGTTCGAACCGTCCGGCTTGTTGCGACACGGCTCCGGTGAACGCCCCTCGCTCATGGCCGAAGATCTCGCTTTCCAGGAGCGTCTCGGTGAGCGCGGCACAGTGTACGATGACGAACGGCTTGTCGAAGCGTGACGAATTGTTGTGGATGTACTTGGCGAACAGTTCTTTCCCCGTGCCGGTCTCCCCAAGCAACAAGACCGATACCGAGCTGCCGGTGACCCGATCGCACAACGCCCGCACCGCTTTGATCGCTTCGGACTCGCCGATGATCTGATCGGCTTTGAGAACCTGCTCGCACAGGAATTGATGGTGTTGATTGAGTCGTTCGTGCGTTTGTGCGTTTCGCGCGGCGATGGCTGCCAAATTGGCAAACACCTTCAACAGTTCAAGATCGCCGTCGTTGAACTCACCTTCGATTCGATTGAGCACTTCCACCACGCCGATCACCTCGCGATTGGCGATCATCGGGGCGGCGGCCAGCGTTCGCGTCTTGAAATTGCTGATCTCGTCGATCCCGTGATAAAAACCCCGGTCGGTTGCGACGTCGTCAACGATTTCCGCCTTGCCCGTGGCGGCGACTCGCCCGGCGATTCCCAGATCGGCGTCGAATTCCCGACCGAGGACCAAGTGGCTTCGCTCTCCGGTGGCGGACACGAAGACGAGCTTCGCCCTCGGCTTGTCGTGGATGAGCACGCTGCCTGCTTCCGCGCCCATGACTTTCGCGGCTGATTCCGCGATGTTGTCGAGCACCGTCTTCAAGTCGAGCGTGCTGTTGATGAACGCCGACGCTTCGGCAAGCAGGGTCAGTGATTCGCGCGACAGTGATTTGGCTAGTTTGTTCACTTGGCCTCACGCTCCTTGCGCTACCGCAACTCTACGGAAGGATTTCGATCTCGTCGCCGATCCTCAACACGTCAAACAGTTCCACGATGTGCTCGTCACGCAGAGCGATACAACCGGACGTTCGGGCTGCCCGGTCAGCGGCCCCGTGCAAGCCAATCCCGCCCCCCAACGCCGTTTTCCAGGACGGGCACCGACCCGTCGCATCAGCCCGACGGATGGCAGCCGCCTCTCCGGGCGTGATCAAACCGTCACGAAGTCCTCGATCCGCCGCCTCCGAATCCGGGTAGCTGATACCCAAAAAACGACGGTTGGGGCTTTTGTTGTTCTTGGTGCATATCCGAAATCGCCCCTCCGGCGTGCGGCCATCACCGGCGCGGCTTTTCGGACCGCTCGGAAACGGCCCGAGACGAATCGGATACGTACGAACCAAGTCGGCCCCATCAAACAAGTACAACTTGAGTTTTGATTTCACGACGACAACGCGAGGGCCGTCGAGCACCCGCATCGATGATCTTGCCGCCCCGTCACATAAGAGGCTATCAGCCCACGATCCGGCGACTTGCGTCGAAAGAACGATTAGCATGCAGGACAGAACAAGCGTCTTGCAAAATGCCCGATGGCAAAACCCGGTGGTGTGCGATAATGGCGGCTGGGCATGCTGTCTTGAATCGGCCATCATTGGATTCTCAACTGGCGGCAAGATTGACGAACTCGACCTCAATTGTGACGTAAGGATACATGAGAGCGGCACGAACGCCAACCGATGAGCAACTGCTCGCCAAGCACCTAGAAGGCGAGCCGCACGTGTTCGAGTTGCTCGTTCGGCGGCATAGCGAGGAGCTGTACCGCTTCGTGCTTCGCTTCACGAATAGTTCGGCCGGCGCGGATGACGTCGTGCAGGATGCTTTTTTGCAGGCGTACGTGTCGGCCGACCGGTTTGATCCCACAAGGCGGTTCAAGCCGTGGTTGTACACGATCGCAGCGAACAAAGCCCGCGATTGGCTACGTAGCCGCGCTCGCCGTTCAGAAGTGCCGTTGGATGCCGAAATTGGTGGCGACCAAGGTGGACAAAAGTATCTCGAATTGTTCAGTTCCGACGGCGACGACTTATCCGCCCAATTGGACGAAGCGGAACAGCGACGGTTCGTGCGCCGAATCGTCGAAGACATGCCCCAAACGTTGCGGGAGGTGCTCATCTTAGCGTACTACCACCGATTCCCTTACAAGGAAATCGCCGACATCCTGGGCATTCCCGTCGGAACGGTCAAGAGTCGGCTTCACTCAGCCGTGGGGCATTTCGGGCAGGCGTATCGCGCTGCCGCCAACGCTGCGGTGGGTCGTGGTTCGGACGAGGGATAGCATTGTTTGGGGACCCGGGGTGAACGAGGAATGACTCGTGCAACAACCGACTGGACGAATGGGCACGGCAGTGATGGCGACACGGTGTTGCCCATGCACTCCAGCAGAATGACCTTTGAGACGGGATCGACATGAGCGATCGCAGGATCCATCTAGACGACTGGTTGCTCGACGATCAGCTTGGTCAACTCTCCTCCGCGGAGCGTGAAGAGCTTGCCGAGGCAATCCGCAACGACCCGGACCTGGCAGCCAGGCAGCGTCGCATTCGGCGTGTACTAGAGCCGCTCGACGGCTGGGCGACGTCCCCGCCGCCGATCAACCTTGCCAACAGAATCGTGGCGCAAATCGCCGCCCACGAATCAAACCGAACGGCCGGAGTACGCAGCCCCCGCCCTAGCAAACCGATCGGAAGGTGGTCGCGGGGCGCGCCGTTCTCGCTACGAGAAGCGCTCGCAGTGGCAGCGGTCATCGCCTTCTTCGGCCTGATCGTCATCCCGAGCATGTCCAACCTGCGCGCCAAATCCCTGATAACAACTTGCCGAAACAACCTGGCAGGCATCGGCCGGGCGGTCTCCCTGTATGCGGCGGCCAACGACGACTCGCTGCCACAGGTGCAAATGGTGTCGGGCGGGCGGTGGCTTCGTCATGCTGAAACGAGCGGCCCGTTCTCGCCCAACAGTCGCAGTCCCTATCTGCTGTTGCGTTTTCGCTACGCTGAGAGTCCCAAGCTGTTTGTCTGCCCTTCATGTCGAAAATCCGAGCCGATGAAGGTGGCCAACGCGGGCGACCTGCCTGGTTTCCCTGATCCGCGCAATTGCAGCTACGATTCCATCAACGTCGGCGGGCCGACGCCCCGTTATGGCAGTCTTCCCCATCGGCCGTACATGGCGGACGCAAATCCGCTGTTCGTCGACGGTCGATTTCACCGGATCGATCCGGGATCAAATTCACCCAACCACGGAAGGTCGCGTGGCCAAAACGTACTCGCAATCGATGGCAGTGCAGATTGGTACCGCTCGCCCACCTTTGGTCGCACTCGCGACAACATCTGGCAAGCCGGTACGGTTCGCATCTACCGCGGCGCGGAAGTGCAAACTTCGATCGCCGACACGTTTCTCGTTCCCTAGCGTGCCGTCGCCGGCGTAGGCGGCGCTCACGCAGCAGCGCGTGCACTCCATCAGGAGCGTTCAGACACGTGAGAATTCCGCGCGTACCCCACCGTTGGAACATCTCCGCCCGCGCTGCCATTGGAATCCAGAGATCGCTGTCGGCCGAACTCCGCGTGGTACGTGTGGATAAGCCGGTTCGATTGGTCGCCGGCTGTGACGCTGCCTTCAGCCGCAGCGGTGATCGCTGCATCGCCGGCGTTGTCGTCTGGGACGTCACAGCGCGCTGCGTGGTTGAGACGAGCATCGCAACCGCGCCTTTGCGGTTCCCATACGTCCCTGGGTTGCTCTCGTTTCGCGAGGCACCCGCGCTTTTGAAAGCAATTCGGCGGTTGGTGTGCGAGCCGGACGCATTCATGTTCGACGGACACGGGTTGGCCCATCCACGTCGATTCGGTCTCGCGTGCCATGTCGGTGTGTTGATCGATCGCCCGTCCGTGGGCTGCGCGAAGAGCCGCCTCGTCGGAGACTATCACGAGCCGGACGAGCAGCAGGGCTCGCAGAGATTGCTACGCCACCGTGGAGAAACCGTCGGATACGTCGTGCGCACGCGGACGCGCGTCAAGCCTGTTTTCGTCAGCGTGGGACATCGCATCACCCTCCCGCAAGCCGTGCGCTTGGTCCTGCGCTGTGCGCAAGGCTACCGCCTGCCGGAGCCGACCCGGCTGGCCGACCAACTCGTCTCGCGGGCGAGGCGCGACGGCGTTTGATGCGATACTGACGGCGCAGCCGAACCGCATCGCACGAACCACGGGAGGCGTCGGGAATTGGAAAACAGCCGACGGTGGGACTTGAACCCACAACCTCAGCTTTACGAAAGCTGTGCTCTACCGTTGAGCTACGTCGGCGACCTTGGTTGCGCCGTGCTGCGACAGATGATGCGCGTCAGCGGGCCGAAAATCAACCGCTGCGAATCGGAATCGACCAATTCTGCGCGAGGAATCACTTTTTTCGCCCCGTCGCCGGTGATCGTACGCGGGCATTTCGGTTGCGTCGACTCGGACGGCAGACTAGCGTAACGTCACGCCTCAACCTGCGGGCACCGGGCAACGCCACCTCGCGTGCCACTGCTCTTGAGCAGTGCCCAGGGGAGGTGGTGGTGGCGACACTGCTCTTGAGCAGTGGCACACCCGCAAACTCAAGCGTGACCCCGCATTGGATTGACCGCGTCGACCTTACGAGAGAGATTCCACCACGTCCATGCAAGAAGAATCCGCCGTCGTCGCGAACGAACCGATCCCCGCCCGAATGCCCAAAACGCGATACCAGGGCAGCAAGCGCAAGCTCGCCGGTTGGATCGGCGACTGCCTTTCGGGTGAGTCTTTCGACACCGTTCTCGACGCGTTCGGCGGGACCGGAGCAGTCGCGTTTGAACTCAAGCGTCGCGGCAAGACGGTTACCTACAACGACATCCTCAAGTTTAACCACCAAATTGGCTTGGCGCTGGTTGAAAACGCAACCGAACGCCTGTCAGCCGGCGACATCGACACGATGGTTCAGCCGTCGCCGGACCGAGACTACGACAACACGATCGAACGCGTTTTTGGGGATATCTACTTCACGGACGCCGAGAATCGCTGGATCGACATCGTCGCGCAGAACATTCGTCGGCAAGGCCACCCCCTGCGACGAGCGATCGGTTTCTACGCGTTGTTTCAGGCGTCGTTGATCAAGCGCCCGTACAATCTGTTCCATCGTCGCAACTTGTACATGCGCACCGCCAATGTCGCCCGATCATTCGGCAACAAAGTCACCTGGGACCGTCCGTTCGACGTGTACTTTCACCGTTTCGTCGCCGAAGCGAAC
>CAYQFV010000003.1:0-59594 GCA_964416845.1 uncultured Phycisphaeraceae bacterium
GCCCGAGGAATCCCCTCGCGCGTCGTTGTGGGCCTCGCCTATGTGGAGAACTTTGCCCATCGCAAGAACATCTTCGGGTTCCATATGTGGACTCAGTTCTGGATCGGCGGCAAGTGGATCGACTTCGATGCAGCCTTGCGAGAATCCGATTGCAGCCCGGCGCGAATCGCGCTGGCCACCTCCTCGCTCAGCAACTCCGGCGTCGGTGATGTCGCATTCGCCATCATGGATATCATCACCGGGCTGGAAATCAAAATCGACGACGTCAAGCTTCGCCCAGCACCCTCCAACCCCAAGTGAGTCAAAAAGCGAAACCCCGCGCCGGACATCTCGTCGCACAACGCTTCGAGTGTCGGACTCGCATCATCGACGCAGGGCCTCGCAGGCGCGTTCTGTTTCTGCGAAGGACCATCGGGATTCAGCGCACAGCACCCCCGCCGACGCGTGCACGGTCGCACGCGACCTGCCGTGAGTGAATTGACTATCGTGACGACAAACCCCAAGGCCACCGGGTCAATCGCGATCCAAACCCCACGCCGCGAGACCCGCCGAGTACATTATCGAGCCGAGAGAAGCCCGATCCAGCCACATTCGTAACATTCTCTCTTCGGGAGACTTACAATCGTTGTTCCGCCATGGACACTTGGTCGGTGCGGTCGCGAAGCCCGGTCTGAACATGCTCGCGACGCACGGATACGTTGCGTTTCCGGTCGAACTTAGCACAGATTTCCTCCCGCCGACCGCTATGACATCTTCGAAGGAATCGAGCAACCGCCGCGAGCCGGAATCCGGCGCAAACTACTACTATATAAATAGTTATCGCAAAATGCCATCGTGTGGCACTTCGTGGGGGATCATTGACACCCCCAGGCCGGCGCGATAGAGTCCGGCCCGGACGAGACATGACTCGACCCTCGAAAAACCAACGCCTTCGGGCGATGTGCTATTCGGCTTTCTATAGCCGTGGCGGACTTCCGGAGCTGCACATTGTGTCAGCTCCGGAAGTTTTTATTTCGACCATCGACACTCGATCTCCCGCGTTCGACGGTCCTGAATTATGAACGACACTGCCGAATCGATCGCACCGCAGAGCAGGCTTGTCGACGGGCGCGTCGTCATCAATCGCCGAGTCTGCCGCGAACATTATCGACTCACCGTCAACTACCCACACACTTGTGTCGCTTTGCCGGGGCAATTCCTGCACCTTGCTCCGGCCAACGCGAACTCGGTGGCGATGCATGTGAGTTCGGAACGTCGCGTTATGGGGACCAGCTCATCGCCCGTGCCGTTGCTCCGGCGAGCATTCAGCATTGCCGGACTCCGCCCTACATCGAGCGGATGCACCGATCTTGACATCATCTATCGCGTGGTCGGCACGTCGACGCGATGGCTTTCGTCATTACGACAAGACGACGTCATCAGCATACTCGGCCCTTTGGGCAACGCGTTTCCGATCAACACGTCGAAAACCCGGGCGATCCTTGTTGCGGGCGGCGTTGGGTTACCGCCGATGCTTTGGCTGGCGGGGGCGTTGAATTCCGCCGGTCGACAAACGGTGGCGATCGTCGGTGCTCACAGCGCTGATTTGCTCGCGCTCACGCTGACCACGACTGACGACATCGCACGCGACGGCCACACGGCGGGTCTTTGGGCGCAGGAGTTTTCCGCCGACAACACGCCGGTCATCATTTGTACCGACGACGGCTCGATCGGGTTCCGCGGCTACGTTGGCGGCGCGTTGTCTGAGTTGACCGGCGAGGACGACTTCGATGCCAGCGACGTTGTGGTGTACACGTGTGGTCCGGAGGTCATGATGCGGGCCATTGCCGAGCAGTGCATCGCCCGCAACATTGAATGCTACGTGTGCATGGAACGCTCGATGGCGTGTGGGACGGGAACGTGCCAATCGTGCGTTGTGCCGGTCCACGATGACGACGCAACCGACGGATGGCGTTACGAGCTGTGTTGCGCCCAGGGCCCTGTGTTTGCAGCGAGACGGGTCATTTGGTCTGCATGAACCGGCGGGGGCGTCCAGCACGTCTCGCATCGAGGCTCGAAATCGCCCACACCGGCAACCATGCGGCCATTGATGATCGGCGTGAGGCGCTGTGTACGGCCGGCCTGGTCGCCGCATCGACCGCACCGAGCGTGCTTGACCGTCACGACATCCGCTAGCGATCGCAGACGGTCAACGATGGGGAACGGCTGGCCCCAGCTATCTCGGTCCAGCGCGGTGATGCTTACCGAAACGCCGCGTGTGACAAACACTTGGCACACTTCTACGAGGTGATGATCGAAGAAGTGTCCTTCGTCGATCGCGACGAACTCGACCCGATTGGTGGCCAGTGACAACGCCAAGTCCGCCCGGTCGATCGCGTCCGCGGCGCATCGCCGCTGACGATGACTCACGACGCAATTCGCGTCGTATCGGTCATCGATCGCGTGTTTGAACACCTTCACCGCGCTCGGCGAACGAAGCGCGACCTGATCGATCAGTGCTTCGGTTTTGCCCGCGAACATGCACCCGCAAATGACATGCAGCAGTCCGCGGGCCGACCTGGCGGAAGCGAACGTACTCGTGCTGGCGGCAACGTATCGCATGGGCGGCGATTCTCGCAGGCAACGCGTCCCATGGGAAGTGAAAAAGATACAAGATGTTTCGCGACGCTCAGTTCCTCGCCAGGCCGCGGGTCGATCGCCACTTACAGTAAGCTGCGAAGCGCAATCCAACCCATGCGCGACGTTTCAACGGTCCGCAGGTTGGGGCGGCGAACTGGCGTGCGCGACCGCCAGGAGTTCGACCGCCACGCGATTTCGTCGATCAAGTGACACCGCTCGTTCCAAGACGCCCACGGCATCTCCGTATCGCCCCGTGAAGAACCGATAGTAACCTACCAGCGTCCACAGGGCGGAATCGTCTCCTGCGTCGCGGGCTGCTTTCTCAAGTTGATTCATGTGCCTCACCAACTCGGCGGGGTCGTCGAAATCGCGTCGTAGGTCAATCGGCAGGTAGGGTATCTTCGGTTGAAGCTGGAAGGCTCGACGGATCAGCAAATACGCCTGGTCGTAGCGCCGCAGCGCGACGGCGGCATGAGCGCCGCGTAGCCGGCTGGCAGGGTCGCCTTGGTTTTGCTTCGCTGCGAGGAGGAAGCTCCGCGATGCTTCTCCATAGCGGCGGTGGCGAAAATGCTCGTCACCGGTGGCCATCAGGTTTTCGACGAATGATTCATTCCGGTTGGCGCCGGATTGACGCGCTGCCGCCTCGAGACCGTCCTGGAATCCTTGCTGGTATCCACGGTCGTACGCATCGCTGGCGGCCAGTTCCTGATACCATGTCTGCGGGGTGTAGCCTGGAGGAATGGAGGTGTTGTCAAACCGATCCCGGGCAGAGAGCGAACGCCTGCGGTCCGACTCGTATTTTCGATCACCGGGGGCGAGGGGCGGGGGCGGTCTTCCTCGCTCGTCGTGATGGTCTGCTTGGGCCTGCTTTGGTGGCGGTTGGGCAACCGCTCCATCAACACGCCAACACAGCGCAGACAGCATTACCGTCGCACAACATGCCGCCCGCCAACCGATCCGATTCGCATTCACCGATCGCATTGCGATGCCTCCGCCCATTGGGTCACCAACTCAATTCGGTCACCGATTCGATATGGCTCGCCCACCGACACGAACGCCTTCCTTTCATTCTACACCTTCAGACGCCGCGGGTCGGCGACGAATCTTGCGTCGAAGTCGTTTTTTCGTACGCAACGCGATAGATCGCCCGCTGTTCGCGCCGGTATTTGACTTCGTAGTTGGTGTTGATTCGGCCGTCCTCACTTCCGAAGGCCGGATCTTCAAAAGGCACCTCGCGCAAATCGTTTCGGACGGAGAGACATTCCACCATCTGATCGAAGTACTCCTGGTGGTCGGTCTGCAGCGCCCATCGCCCACCGACCACGAGCGTTCGCACAGCCGACTCGACGAATGCCGGTTGGATCAACCGTCGCTTGTGGTGACGCTTCTTCGGCCAGGGATCGGGATGATAGACGTGCATCGCCGACAAGCACTCAGCCGGCAAGTGCTCACGAACGAAGTAGGTCGCGTCTGCACGCAAGATGCGCACGTTTCGCACCGACCAACGCGCCATGCGGTCCGCGGTGAACCGGTAGATCTTGTTCGCCCACTCGATGCCGATGAATCGTTTTTCTGGATGTTGCATCGCGCGGCGGAGAAGGAACCCCCCCTTGCCGCATCCGATCTCAAGTTCAACGTCTCCGGGCGACTCAAACAAGGTTGCAGGCTGCACGATCACGCCCTCGGGTGGTGGATCGAGAACGATATCGTCAATGGTGATCTTCTTCTCGGGCATCGGCGTGGTCATTGGGTCAATAATCATGCTGGGCGTGATGTCTCTACTCCGCTTGCTCCGGCCCTAGTTCCGCGAACCGGACTTCTCCGTTATTTCCACGAAAAGCGATGGTCGGCGGAGATCGCCGTCCGTTCGCGCTGGCGGAATCTTCAAGCAGGCTCGCGCTGCTTCTCCGACTTTCATTCGCGTACCGATCGGTTATGTTACGGCAATATCGATGAGGCGCAAACTTCAAGACAACATACGGAACGTTCGACATCGAATCGCGGATGCTTGTGCGCGGTGTGGGCGAAATCCCGACGACATCCGCATGATCGCCGTCACCAAGTCGGTCGGTATGGACGTCGTGCGTTGCCTCTTGGACATCGGGTTGACCGACCTGGCTGAGAATCGCCCGCTGGAACTCGTTCGACGGGCAGCGATGGTCTCGGAAATCATCGAGCGACGAAAGCTGGTATCCCCCGACGACGTGCCGCCCACGCCGAACTGGCACATGGTCGGCCACCTGCAGCGGAATAAGGTCAAACCGATCCTCCCGTATGTCACGTTGATCCACTCGGTGGACAGCTTGCGACTGGTCGAAGAAATCAACAAACGCGGGGAAAAGCTCGGCACGTGCGTCGACGTGTTGCTCGAAGTCAACGGCGGTAATGAGCCCCAGAAGCACGGCACGCCGGTGTGCGCGGCCCCGCATCTCGGGGAGCAAATCGCCATCCTCCCCCACCTGCGACTTCGCGGCCTGATGACCATGGCCCCGCTCGGTGCGAACGAGATCACCCTGCGCCACCTCTTCTCTCGCGTTTGGGAGTTGTTCGAAGAGATGAAGGGCGACTATGACGTCGGTCCCGCTTTCGATACGTACAGCGCGGGCATGAGCGACGATTTCGAGATCGCCGTCCAGTGCGGCGCGACGACGGTCCGCATCGGGTCAGCCTTGTTCGACGGGATAGATCGCCTGACCAGCCCGTCTCCCAGCAGTGCGACGACGGCCTGACGCGCCGTTGCACGGAATTCGGCGTCTACGAGGGCGAATCCGCGAGATTGCCCACGGAACCGGCTGGCACTTCGCCTTCGACACGCCCGTCCGTCACACTCTCGCCGGCGACCGGTAGCTATAACTATTCCCACAAATCCGACAGGCGAGAGAACGCGACACGTCGGGTGTAACTACCGCAGAGCCTTTCTCAAAACCCTTCCGGATGCCTTGTCCGGTGCGTGTATTCCCAGGACCTTGCTGAGTGTGGGTGCCAGATCCTGAATGTTGATCGGCTTGTCGAACGACCCGGTCTTGAAGCCAGGGCCGGTCAACACGAGCGGCACGTGGGTGTCGTAATCGTACGTTGTCCCGTGACCTGCGCACACGCCGGTACGATACCAATACCGCGCCAAGTGAAGGTACACGTGACCGCTGCGATCGTCATACTCGTCGTTGGCAACTTCCTTTTCGAGGGTCGTCATTTTGGATTTCGCGCCGCCGCCCGCACGTGCGGCGACGATGGCTTTGTCGATGCCATCTTGTCGCTCGGCAGCTTGGGCAGCCACTTGGGCTGCCTCCTTAAGATCGATGCCGTGAAACTTCAACACCGGCTCGTTCAGGTACACCCACGGTAGGTCGATGGCAGAAATGTAATAGATGTTCTCCGATGTCGGCCCGAACTTGTCGGCGACGGCTTGATGGAGGTCGCCGAACAGCACGTTGAGATCGATCCTGCCGCCACCTTTTCCAAGTTCTTCCATGCGCTCCGGGCTTGGCCCTACCCCGTGGTCGCCGGTCAGCGCGAGCACATACTGATCGGCTCCGACGGTTTCGTCGAGAAACTTCAGCCATGACGCCACCTGCCGGTCCGTCCTGGCCATCATGTCGAACATTTCGTGGCTGTCCGGGCCAAACAGGTGTCCGCAATAGTCCGTGCTGGACAAGCTGACCACCAACAGGTCGGGCGTGTCGTCCTGGCCTAGCTCTTCGTGAATCACCGCCTGACGTGCCGCCTGGAACACGAGTTCGTTGCCATACGGGGAAACCTGTAACTGCTCGTAGTAGATCCGGTTGGCGGACGGCATTGCTTTGCCGAGCGTCTTGGGAAGAACGTTCATGAACAACACACGTGGTCCGGTTTCGTACGGCGCGTCGTCGATGTCGCAGTTCTTGTACGCCTCCAACGGCAACAAGCGGTCCCACACCTTGCCGAGAAACTGGTCGGCGTAGCGGTCTACGTTGAGCTGGCGAACCCACTCGGGAACGACGGGAGCATAGTAGGTGCTCGATACGAAATCCCCGCTCTTGGGCGTGAACCAGACCGCACCATCAGCCGACTTTCCACCGGACAAGACGGCCGACCGCGCTTTGAGCGAAACCGCCCACACCTTTGCGTCCTCGCCGTACTCGCGTTTTAGCTCGTCGCCAATGGTTGGGGCGGCAAGATTGGCTGGCGAATATCCCTGCGAATCGAAGAATTCGACCGGTCCGATGGTGATGTAGTCCGTGTCGTACACGCACTCGATGGCCGCGTCGGAGCCTGAGCGATACCAGAAATTGGAGATAATGCCGTGCTCCGCCGGGACCGTGCCGCTGACGATCGTGGCGTGGCCGGGGGCGGTCTGGGTACCGCCGAAGCTGAATCGAGCGTTGGTGAAACTCGAACCGTTTCGGATCAGCCGACGAAAACCGCTCTTGCCGAAACCGTCTCCGTAGCGTGCGAGGTAGTCTCCCGGAAACATGTCCACAACGAGTACGACGGCGAGCCGAGGCGCTTGGCGATGTACGGAGCAACCCGCGCCAAACGTGGCCATCAAAATCAAGAGAACGAGACCGCTCGTCACACGCGACGATCTTGCTACCGAAACGTGTCCAATCATCGAAAGAATACTCCAGTTTCCAAGCCGTTCGCGATTACCGAATCCGACGGCACGCTCGTGCGCCGGCGCGAATCGCTGGATTGTAGCGAATGTCGGCACAACCGCGAATGGATATGAAGAGGACTTCGTCGAACTCGACCGGCCACAGGTCTCCGCTGACTTGAACGCGGGCTTGGGTTGGCGGGGTGGACCGCCGGCGGCGGGCAGTCTGAACTGAATTGTCGCGATCTCGGCATGTTGCGCTCGCCGGACCGCACCTGCCGAACATTTTGCGAACACGAGGTGGAAAGTGATTGTGACCTGATGTGACCCGCGACGATCGACGGTGGCAGCAAGCGTAGTATTCTCTGACGGCGCGTCTGATCTTGCGAAACAGCGTTCGCAGGCCGATAATCCATCTCAGGTTGGAACATCGGGGCGGGATGAGCTGTGCTTTTCTAAGGTAGGCTGGTTTCTGGGGTTGTCAGCGTTGGCGGGTCGGGTATAGTAGTTCGATTCAAGCCCCGTCGGGTGACGAGGCGGCGGATAGCCAGCGACAGGAGTCTCTTGTGTCGGTTAGTCTGAGATTGAAACGAATGGGGCGGCGACATAGGCCGTTCTACCGCGTGACCGCGGTGGACAAGCGCAAAAGCCGCGACGGCCGCGTAATCGAGGAGTTGGGCCACTACGATCCGCTCGAAAAGGATGTCGCCAAGCAGGTCGTGCTTCGCGGCGATCGCATCCAGTATTGGTTGAGCGTGGGTGCCCAGCCTTCCGAAACTGTTCGGGGGCTTATGAAGCGCCTCAACATTGGAGAAGCGAAATAGGTGGGCCTTTGTCCGCACCAGGTCCGTTGCACGTCGACATTCTGACGCTGTTTCCCGAGTTGTTCACAACGTTCGTCGGGACGAGCATTGTCGGCCGTGCGATCGAATCTCGGATCGTCGAAATCGCGTGTACCAACTATCGCGATTTTACGACAGACAAGCACCGTAGCGTCGATGACGCACCGTTTGGCGGTGGGCCTGGCATGGTGCTGATGTGCGAGCCGATGTTTCGGGCGGTGGAATCGCTCCGTCGATATGGGGATTGTGACCCGTCGATCGTCATGCTAACGCCCCAAGGCGATCGGTTGGATCAGCGACTGGTAGAAGAACTTGCCCGCGAATCGCACTTGGTGCTGCTTTGCGGGCATTATGAAGGATTCGACGAACGCATTCGCATCGGCTTGAAACCTCGAGAGGTTTCGATTGGCGACTACGTTCTTTCCGGCGGCGAGACCGCCGCAATGGTACTGATCGACGCCGTCGTGCGGCTTCTTCCGGGCGCTCTTGGCAACGAAGCGGGCGCTGCTGAAGATTCGTTCTCGACGGGTCTGTTGGAGCATCCGCAGTACACTCGACCCCGGTCGTTTCGGGGGATGGACGTGCCGGAGGTTTTGCTCTCCGGTCATCATGCAGCCATCGACGCATGGCGGCGGGAGCAGGCGGTCGAACGGACACGAAATCGCCGACCGGACCTGTTGGCAGGCCGGGACGACGCGAAGAACAACGATTGATCGCCGCGGCAACTGACGGCGACACAGAATAGCGGGAGCAAATGGTATGTCGCAGCAATTGATCGACCTCGTGGAAAAACCGCACTTGATGGCCAAGCCGCCGGAATTCCGGATCGGCGAGACCGTGGACGTTCACACGCGGATCGTCGAAGGCGAAAAAGAACGCATTCAGGTGTTCAACGGCGTGGTGATTGCTGCCCGCGGTCGCGGTATGAGCAGCACGTTCACCGTTCGGCGGATCGTCGCCAACGAGGGCGTTGAGCGCACGTTCATGTTGCACTCGCCGAGGATCGTCAAGATCGAGGTCAAGCGTCACGGCAAGGTTCGCCGCGCGAAGCTGTTCTATCTTCGCGATCGCGTCGGCAAGGCTCGCAAGCTCAAGGAAAAACGTCGCGTGACCAAACGCGCCGCGGAAGGCCGCGGCTCGCAAGCGGCGGCGTCTGCGAAGGTCCACGGCGGCGAAAGCCAACCGGTGGAAGTCGCAGGCCAACCGGCGTGAACCTCGGGGCGCGGGGCGAGCGAGTCGCCGCGCGATTCCTCAAACGAGCGCGCTACAGAATACTAACGCGGAACTATCGCTGTCCTGCCGGCGAAATCGACATCATCGCGGCTGACGGTGACATGCTCGTCTTCGTCGAAGTCAAGACGCGTTGCTCAAACGAGTCCGCCGATCCCGAGATCAACGTCACGCACACGAAACAACGTCAGATCGAACGCGTCGCCCGCTATTACGTTCAGTCTCGTTCCGCCCACGCTCAGCCGTGTCGTTTTGACGTCGTCAGCGTCGTCCTGCCGGGTCGAGGCGAGCCCGTCGTCGAGCACTTCGTCGACGCGTTTCAGGCGTCGGCGCGGTAGACCATCATGGGACTCATCGACTCACACGCGCATCTGACGGCAGACGTCTTTGACGTGTCATCGGATGACCTGCTCGATCGGGCGTGCGAAGCTGGCGTGGATCACGTCATCTCCGTCGGGACCGACGTGTCTGACGCGCGGCGCGTCATCGATCTTGCGACGGAATCTTCACGCGTTTCAGCGGCGGTCGGCATCCACCCTCACGAAGCGGGGAAGGTGGCTGGTGACGATTGGTCACGCCTGCCGGAGCTGCTTGCCGACCCGGTCGTCGTGGCTGCCGGGGAAATGGGGCTCGATTATCATTACGACTTTGCGGACCGGGGCGCTCAGTTTGCGGCGTTCGAGGAACAACTCGCGCTCGCCTCGCCGACGTCGCTCCCGATCATCATCCACTGTCGAGAAGCCCACAGCGACACGCTGGCCATCCTCGAAACAGCGGGTTATCGCAACCGAAAGGTCGTCTTCCACTGTTTCACCGGGACCGCTCGCGAGGCCGCCGAGATTCGAGACCGTGGGTGGCGTCTGTCGTTCACCGGCGTCATCACCTTCAAGAACGCGAAAGAGGTCGGCGACATCGCGACGCAATATCCCATCGACAGCCTGATGCTGGAAACCGATGCGCCCTATCTGTCGCCCCAGCCTGTTCGTCACGTTCGCCCGAACGAACCTGCCCACCTTGTCCACACCGCTCGCTGGCTGGCGGAGCGCCGCGGGATCAGTTACGACGAGTTGGTCGAACATACGGTGGCCAACACTCGATCGTTCTTCAATCTCTCGCTGTGAATGCAACCGTGACGTCATCGCTCAAGGCGTGACACGATACAGCGTCGCGTAGGGCGGTTGGCCTGATCGGTGCGAAAACGTCTCAACGCGTACCAAGCCGTCACCTTCCGTCGCCTTAAACAATTCCGGCGTGATCTCCTTCGCGAAACCGTACCGTGACCTTCGCAACCGGCGGATTTCGCCCCAGTTGACCAGCACGTGCGTGTACCCCTTCTGTCGTAGCCACGCCACCACGTCGGCCGGCTGTTTGGCGGTGCGCACGACTTCCACGAACGGATTTCGATTGAACACGACGCAATAGTCGACGCGGCGTTGGAAATAGAACGCCTTCGCATCACCGACCAACAGTATCTTGGCGTTCGTCGGCAATCGCCGATTGATCGTAGCGAGGTGTTCGTGTCCGCCGCCGATTCCTTCGATAAAGAATCGTTCCGCGCCCTCGAGCGGCATGCGTCGACCCGACGATACGAAATGCTCAACGTGCAGCTTGCCAGCCGCGAGCCCATTGAACACTGCCCCGCCGACTACCAGAAGAACCATCGCACCCGTGCCCGCCATCGACGCGAACCGGTCCAAAGCGCCTCCGCCAAGCAGCACCAGCGGTACGATCATTGGTACGGTGAATCGCGAGAATAGGTGCGTGGCTGTCATCCAACCGATGATTTGTAGTAGAAGCATCGCCCCTAGCAAAACGTCGTGACGCGTTCGCCCTGCGCGAACGAGCGCGCTGGCAGCCAGCAGCAACACCAACGGGCCGAATCGTTGCGACGGATCGCCGGCGGTGGCGGACCACAATCGTGCCAGTCGCGCCGTCAACGACGACTCTGGAAGTGACGGTTGGTGACACTCTCGGAAATGCTCAGCTTCAGTCGCACCCCATCCCGGCGGATACGCTCCGAGCAGGCTGCTTGCGATCGGAAACACCGGATCGCCGGTGGTGACCGTGTTGCGGATCAGCCATGGCGAGAATGCGAGCAATGTCATCAGGCAGAACGCGGCTGACTGCTTTAGACGCTCGCCGATGCTTGCGCTGCGAAGAAACACGACGACCATCAGGAGCGGCATGGCCACCAACAAGACGGCTGTATACTTGCACCCGCAACAAAACCCGCACATCAAGCCCGCAAGACGAATCCACGCCAGCCGCGACGATGATGTCATGTCGGTCTCGCCGGATCGGAGCACCGCTGCCGTCGCAATCATCGCGAACATCAGCATCGCGTTCTCGACGTATGCGATGCCGCTGAGATAGGTCAGCCACCCCACGGTCGCGGTCAGCACGCCGGTCGTTAATCCCGCGCGTCGAGACCGCCGCCTGCCCGCCATGACGGCTGCTAACACCATGACCGCTGCAAACATCGGGTTGAACAATTTGGCTACCGCCGCGCCATCGTACGGGTCACCCATGACGATCATGCTCAGCAGCGACAGCATCTCGACGTTCGCGGGGAAACTGCCATAGACGTTGTGCGGGGTGTAGGCAATCTCGCCGGACTGCAAGTACTCTTTGGGCAACTCCAAGTGGTATTCCAGGACGTCATAACCCGAGCCTTCTTCCTGCCATAGGAAGCCCGGCGGCGTTAGGGCGGCGGACAGCGACAGCACGACGAACGGGGTCACGACCCACCACACTCGTCGCAGGCGACCGCGGGTCGCGGCGGTCGCGCTCTGGTCATCGCATCTTCGACGCTGGCAGATCAATCGCACGCCAGTCGCCACAGCCGCGAGCAACATCATCGCCAGAACGACGGACCACAATTCCCGACCCAACAGGCCGACGCAACCGAGCACGAGTACCAGCGTCGTGGTGAGGCCGCACCCCATCCCCGCGCCGGCCACGATTTGCCATCCCGACTCCAGCTTCGCCAGCCCCAACGGGCGAAGTGTCCACACGCCGGCAAGCGTCATGCACGCGAACAGCATCGCCGCGGGCACACCATTGAGTATCAGGAAAACCAGCGACCGCGGCGATTCCACCGCCATCGCCGCTGTACACACGGCCGCGCCCACGATCAGAACGTCGTATCGTTTCAAGAGGCGACCGAGCGCACGGGTTCTATGCGGAATGTCCGCGGATGGAGTCAAGGCGACTGCTCGAAGACGATGCGGCGGTATTGAATCAGGCTGGACAACGCATACTGCAAGTTCTCCAACGGAAGACGGTTGTCCGCCAGCGACGTGCGCACCCCGCCGACCACGTCGTCAGCCACGCGAAGGTAATACGTTTCCGGCCGGCGAACCTGGAGTTGCATCACGAATCTCGCTGCCCGGGTCGCGGCCAGTTCGTAGCGGACGGCCCGTTGGGTGTCGCCGAACTTTCGCGCCGCGCGCAGGCAATGGACCCATCCGCGCAGGCACACCGCCGTCCGAATGTCGGGCGGACCGCCTTCCACCATGACCACGCCGCCACGCAATTCGGCGGAGGCGCAGTTGGCAGGTGTTAACTGGTCGGCCACCAATCGGTCGGCAAGCTCGAACGCGAATCGGGCAAACTGCCGACGATTCGACGCGACCGCCATTTGGGCGAACGGCTGTTGCAACCAAGCGGCTGACATCGCCGTCGCATCGCTTGCGAGTGCTCGTGGTCGATAGTGACCGAACGCGCGATTGAACGCATCCAGAATCTTCCCGTCAGGATGATGCTCGTACTCGGTGGCCAACCCCAGCAGCGCCAAGGCGGGGTACACATCCAGCCCCGTCAACCGGCGGGCCGGCGGAAAGGCCGTCAGAAACTCGCCCGACGGCTGCTGCAACCACAACTGGCCTGCCAACAGCTTCGTGACCGTCTCTCGATACCGCTCGCCGTCCGGAGCGACCATCATCGCGAGGGCCGCCTGCGCGGTGAGACCTAGCTTGTTCTTTCCGTCGGCCGATGCGACAAACGCCGCACCCGCAACGGCCGGCAACGACAACACCGCAGCTTGATGCGCGGCGATGGCAGCTTTCGCGGACGACATCGCAGCAGGGATGCGTGAATCGGCTGCGTACTCCGCGATGGCCCAGGCGGCGCCCGCCTGGTGCACCGCGCTGTCGCGTTTCGTGTAGGCGTTGGTTGTCGGCTCGTACTCGTAGGCGAACAGTCCCGATGGTCGCTGACGAAACATCAATACTTTCGCCATCCGGTCGATTGCCGCGTTGACCGCCGGTTCGGTAACGCCGTCTGCCGGCAACAGAACGACACCTCGCCGCAACGCAACGACGTCGTCACCTTCCGCGGGCGAATACCAATGACAAGTGCGGAATCTCCACAGCGTCATCTGATCGGCCGTTCGGCCGAAGCTCTTGACGAGCCGGGTGAGTGCTTCGCGCACCGGTTGATTTTTGATGACCATCTCCGACGGGCAGACCCGCCGTACGGTATCCCCAACGCGCACGCTCAGGCCATCGAGCCCCGGGTCGAAACGCCGCTCAATCTTGCCGGGCGCGAACCAATCACCATCGATTTCGACCGGCACTTCCTGGCCGATGACTTCGATCTCGACCGACGTGCCCGCGCGATCGCCAGTCGGAATGAGGCCGGTCAATTTCGCGTCGCGGGCCGCCGCGATGGCAGCTTCCACCGTTGTCTTGACCACGGGACCGCGTCCGGATGTTCCCGTCCCCAACAGCTTGCCCGCCTCGCGCACCGTCACGACGACGTGGCATTGCAGATCAGAAAGCGTGGAAGGAACGTAGCTCAATTCATAGATCGATCCATCGCGTTGATAGGCGTCATACGCCCGACGGGCGACGCGACATAGGAAGCGCTGATCGCGATGATCGATGGCAGGTGGTTTTGCAGCCAAGCGGGACTGGCAGAATGCGGTGTCTGCGCTGACTGCGACGCACAACCCAACCGTGAACACGCAAAAGTTGTGACGGCTCATCCGCCGAAGTATAGTTGCGCGACCTTGGTATCTCAACACGACCGTCGCCCGTAAGAGAATGCGTCTTGGCCAAGAACAACGCCGATTTTTCCAAACCCATCATCGAGGCTGCCATCCGCATCGCGAAATCTGCGTCGGCCCGCGCTTTGATGATCCACGCCGACGCGGTCTTGGACTTTGAGCGACTCAAGACCGCGATCCATGAACCGACGGAACTGGTCATCATCACCCGCGACGTTCGGACAGCAACGCGTATCGCGGAACGTGGCATCCACCATCTCGACGTTCCCGATTTCAACCTCACCAGGATGGGGCAGATCAAGATGGCTACCCTCATCGCCTTTTCGCAGGGGATGTTGAAGGGCGGCGACGTGTTCGTTTTCTTGACCGGCGTTGTGGGCCAATCCATCGACACGCTCGTGGTGATGGCCGTCGGCAAGGAATATGAGCTCTTTCAATCCGTCGGCCAACCCAAGCTCACGGAGCACATTCGCCGCGTGGTGTTTCAGCGTGCCCTGACGCTCATGCTCGAACTTGCCCACGAAGGTCGCGAGGGCAAGCCGATCGGCACGCTCATCGTGGTCGGCGACTATCGTGAAGTTCAGAAATACTGCCAACAGAACATCATCAACCCGTTCAAAGGGTACACCGAGAAGGAACGCAACATCCTCGACCACCGCATCGGCGAGACCATTAAGGAGTTCGCGCACATCGACGGCGCTTTCATCGTTAAGGGTACGGGCGTCGTCATGTCCGCTGGCACGACGCTGACGCCGAACGTCGCAGGCAATTCGCTCCCACAGGGGCTTGGCGCTCGCCACTCCGCCGCAGCCGCCATCACTGCATCGACCAAGAGTATCGCGATGACCGTGAGCGAATCGACCGGCACGGTTCGGATTTGGCGTCGCGGAAAAATGATTACCGAAATCGAGAAAGCTCCCCCCACCCCGCCCACCGACGCATCAATCTGCGAAGATTAGCAGGATGAACGAAAGGCCATCGTTGGCTGCTCGCTGGGCACAAGACGCCATCTTCGCGCCAATATCTCGTCGCCATCTCGAAAAAAACTGCGATCGCGACAGATCTGCGACATCGCCGCGTATACCCAGTGAACGGGCGTCGGAGTGTCCGAGACTTGCCCCGCCGCATCGCGAAAGACCCGCAAGGTCGCTCGTATCGCGCCGGGGCAAATCAAGGGGTGAGCCGATCGACGCCCGAATGTGCAAGATAGTGAGCACGAGGCGTGGAGTTGCCATGATAAAATCGAACCTCCATCCCACCAAGCGTTCGACGACTCTGCAGGCCTGCTCCGCGCCTCGGCCGCTGCACCCAACAAGAAACCCTCTTTTCCTCCCTCAACCCAACGAGGTGAACGACGCGCTCGCGCGGGTACTCGGTGCGATCCAGCCACCGCACCCGACAAAACTGTGATCCCAAAGGAAAGCAGCCCGCGCGAGCGCCCTTCACCTTCGGCGGGAGGTGCATAACGTCGGTCAGACGCTCCGGACCAGCAGAAAGTGAATCGAGGCGGATCAGGATCAGATCGGTGATGGCGCAGAGATGTGCCGGATGCGAAGTGTCACAACAAGGCAGACGAGAATCGTTACGACCAGCGCTGCCAGCGAAAAACAATCGTCGAACGAGATGCTGGCCGGGCCGACCGGCAACGGGATCGGCACCGCGAACATCAACGACGCCGGCGCGATAAGTAGCCACCGCCACCAACCGCCACGATTATTCGGCGCGAACGACGCAATAAGCCACAGCACCGCGACACTTCCATATCCCCACGGCAGGAACGGGCTGCGCAGTTGGCCTAAGACCAGCAACGCAATCCACGTCTGCGCGAGCAGAACTCTTCGCTGATCCAAACACTCGGGAGATGGTGACGTCGTTGCAGGCCGTCGATCTCGCAGGCCGGCGATGACGATGACCACACCGAGCATGACCGTGTGACACCAGACGTATACCTTCGACATCGTTAATGCGTCGAGGTTGCCGAGGACGCCCAACTTCTGAAGTTTGAAGGCCGCCCCCATGACGGAGGAGTTCACGGCGATCGCACGTGGATTCGTCCATGCGAAGTTGAATGCTTCTCCGCTGAACAATCGGCCCAATTGGAAACCGACGAACGCGTCAAACGGTTTGACACCGAAGACCAGGAGCGTTGCGACGCAGATCGCCACCATCGCCCCGCAGGTCCACAGTACGGCTGACCACCTTCGGCGGACGATCAGATAGACAAGCAATAGCCCCGGAAAAAGCTTCGAGACGATCGCGAACCCGAGGAGCAATCCTCCGAAAGCGTACCGGCGCGTTTCAAGCGCCAACATGCCCAACATCGCCATCGTGATGATGAGAAAGTGCGTGTTGCCGACTTGGAGCGTGCCCAAGGTATTCGGCGCTATGAGCACCAGAGGCCAGACAAACCAGTACGCGTGAAACCTGCCATCGCCGATCCAATGGGCCAGCATCCATACGGCCGCGCCGAACAGCACAACATTGAGCACGAACCAGTATGTCCGCATCTGGAAGAAATTGCTGGTCACCGCCATCAGGGCGCGCGGAAGGATCAAGAAGGGCGGCGGATACTGGTAGCGGTCAATCGTCAGCGCGTCGCCGATGGTGCGATGGATGTCCGTTTTCTGTTGCGGATCGCGGTACAACTTCGCGTCGTAGATGTTGTCAACGCCGTCCGACGCGTACCGAGCCCCTAGAACATAGCAGGTGAAACAATTGTGTTGGACGAAGAAGGGCTTGGCGAAAACAGCGTCGCCCAAGGGACGTAGCGTTGGATTGATGGCGTTTTCGGTCTTCGAAACGTCGAGCATGTACGTGCCCAACATTGTGACGCGGTACGTCGCCAACAGGCTGAACATGACCCAAGCGATGACGAACAGGCGCCGCCGACCGTCGCCGCCACCACCACCACCACCACCTTGCGGTCCAAACCGAACGATGAGCGGGATCGCCAAGATCGACAGCAGCGCAGCAGCTACGGCGGACACCAGTACCGAAGCGCCTGCCGCCAGCGCACCGATGATTGCCATCGGCGCGACCGCGCCAGCCACCACGACCAGCACGCACCACCGCATTGTCGACCACGCACTCGCCGTCAATGGATTCACTCCATGGTCAATCCGGTTCGAAGCGACTCTTGTCGCACTGCTCAAGAGCAGTGACACACTCGCAAGCTCAAGCGTGACGCCGGTCGGCGTGACAATCTCGTCGTGCGGCGAACGAGCTCCAAACGGGCGTTACGCGGTTCGCACAATCAGGACGCGAAGAAGCTGGTCACCGACGAGATCACATGTTCAATCTGCTCGTCGGTCATCTCCGGAAAACAGGGCAGTGTCAGACATCGCTGCGATACCGACTCGGTGACGGGCATGTCGTGCGCGCGATGCTTGAACGTGCGTACCGCGGGCTGTTGATGAATCGGCGTCTTGTAGTGAATGCCCGTGCCGACGTTGCACTCGCCAAGGTGATGATGCAGTTCGTCGCGGCGGTCGGTCAAGATGACATAGCAATGGTAATTGTGCTCCGCATCGTCGGACACGTGGGGCGTCACAATCGGCAACTCGGCGAACGCACCGTTGTATCGCCCGGCGATGATTCGTCGTCGGACGTTGTTGGCATCCAACATCGGAAGCTTGGCTCGAAGGATCGCCGCCTGAAGCTCGTCGATGCGCATGTTGTAGCCGACGATCACGTGCTCGAACTTGCTCTTGTGGCCGTGGTGACGCAATAGCTGCAACCGCTCGTACGCTGCCGCGTCTGACGTGGTGACGAAACCGGCCTCGCCGAACGCTCCGAGATTCTTTGTGAAGTAGAAACTAAACGCCGCCGCATCTCCCATCCCACCGGCCGGCCGGCCTTTGTATCGCGATCCGTGCGCTTGGGCGGCATCTTCGATCGTCTTGAGGCCGTTGTCGCGAGCAATTTTCGAGATGGCGTCCATGTCCGCCGTTTGGCCGAACAGATGCACCGGCATGATGGCGGTTGTTTTCTCCGTGATCGCTTCGGCGATGCGTCCGGGGTCCATCGTGTACGTGTCCGGGGCGATGTCGATCATGACCGGTACGCCGCCGGCGTGAACGACCGACTCCACCGTGGCGAAAAACGTGTGCGACGGGACGATGACTTCGAATCCCGGCGGGAAGTCGAATGCCATCATCGCCAGTGTGACCGCGTCTGTCCCGGACGAGCAACCCAATCCGAATTCCGCACCACAATACGTGCGAAACTCCTGCTCGAACGCCCGAACGTTCTCGCCGAGGAACAGTTGCATGCCGTCGAGAATGGACTCAAAAGAAGCGAGAACCTTGTCACGCACAGGCTCGAACGTCGCTCGGAGATCGACAAGCGGAACGTGGACCATCGTGAAACCCTCCTCTAACCGGAACGCCCTTTTGCGAAGCGCTCATCGGCACCATAACGACGATTGCGGGCACGATCAATCGGACTTGCCGCAGCCGACGCGACGGACGAAGGACAAAGTCTCACGCGCCGCCCGTGAGGTGCAGCATCAGCGCCTTCTGCGCGTGAAGACGGTTCTCAGCCTGATCGAAAATGGCGGAGTTGGGCAAACGCGACGTACCGTAGTCGATCTCGTCACCGTAGTGGGCCGGCAGGCAGTGTAGAATGATTGCGTCGGCGCCTGCTAACTTCATGGTCTCCGCGTCGATGGTGTACTTCGCGAAGATCTTCTTTCGAGCCTCCGCTTCGTCCTCCTGCCCCATGGACGCCCACACGTCGGTGTAGAGCACGTCGGCGCCGGTCGCGGCGGCTAGGTCGCTCGAGACGGTGATCTGCGAGCCTGTGGTCGAGCCGATCTGCGACGCCTGGGCCTTCACCTCGGCTTGCGGTTCGTATCCCGTCGGGCAAATGACCGTCATGTTCATGCCCATGACGGCAGCCCCGAGCATCAACGAATGGGCGACGTTGTTGCCGTCGCCGATGTAGCACGCGTTAAGCCCGTCGAGCTTGCCCTTGCGCTCGACGATCGTCTGAAAGTCGGCGAGGATTTGACAGGGGTGTTCGAGATCGCTCAGGCCGTTGATGACCGGCACCGTCGCATGCTTGGCGATGTCCGCAACGATGTTGTGACCAAAGACGCGTGCCATGATGATGTCGACGTAGCGAGACAACACCAGCGCGATGTCCTCGGTCGTTTCTCGTTGCTCCAGCTTGATGTCCGTCGGCGCGAGGTAGATCGCATGCCCGCCGAGTTGCGTCATGCCCGTTTCGAAAGAAACGCGCGTTCGCAGGGACGGCTTTTGAAAGATCATGGCCAATGTCTTGCCCTGCATGGGCGCCCGGGCGATCTGTGAGCCTTCCGCTTTGAGCTCAGCGGCTGTTTTGAGAACGGCTGAAATCTCGTCGGCTGAGAAGTCGAGCATGGAGAGAAAATGACGCGCTTCGCGACGTACGCTCACGGGAAACTCCTTACATCTTTTATTGGGGGCTTATTCATGCGAGCTGAGGTCAGGTGAATCAGACATTTGCGCAGGTTCGTTCTGAACATAGTGCTCCAAATACTGCAAGAAAACTGGGTTCATTATTTCAGAAATCTTCACATCTCCACTATCAAGGCAATCGCCTTCTTGAAAAAACTCATTGCCCTCTGCTTCCAACGTCAACCAGCCCTTCCAAGCGGACGCTACGTTCGCCAGTTCGTGAGGATCGGAACCGGCAACCACCTGGCTAGCCCGGTACGCGAACCACAGATATTTCGTCATGAGCGACCAATTATGGACTACGATCCAAGCACAAAGGAGAACAATTACTACCGGCCATTTCCATTCTGCGGCCCCCTCCACAAGTCGCGTTAATCCAATGATCGCCGCGATGCCACCAATCCACAAACCAATATCTCTGTTCTTCCTCGCCCTTGCGTGTTTCTCTTCCGAAACGAAGCAACGCGCGATGGCTCGAAAAGTCCATGAACGTAGTCTCAATTCACGGCGCTGTGTGGCATCCTTCTTGGGCTCCCCAGATGACACGGCATTGTCTCCTCACGACGGCTATACCTTGGCATTGTCGTAGGCGCACGCGATTGGAAGCCACAAGGTCGAGGCGGCGTTCGTGCACTGCTCGAGAGCAGTGGCACACCCGTCCGCGAGTAATCCGGCAGCGTTTTCAGGCACCTTGGGTACGATTCGCGGTCTTAGCACAGAACCTTTTCGACGCGCTCGAATGCCCAGTCGACTTCTTCCTTGGTGATGACCAGCGGCGGGGCTAGTCGGATCACCTGGTCGTGCGTTTCCTTGCACAGCAACCCTTCGGCCATGAGCTGCTCGCAGAGCGGCCGCGCCTTGCCGGCGGATTCCTTGATGACGATGCCGATCCACAAGCCTCGTCCGCGAACGAAGTCGATTTTGTCGGACTTGAGGTTGCGAAGTCTGGTCATGAGGTCTTCGCCCAGCAGCTTGGCATTGTTCTGCATTTCGCCTGTCTTGAGAATCTCGATGACCTTTCGCGCAACGGCGCACGCGAGCGGATTGCCGCCGAACGTGCTGCCGTGGTCGCCGGGCGTGAACACGCTGAGAATCTCGCGTGACGACACGACCGCGGAGATCGGCATGATGCCACCCCCGAGAGCCTTGCCAAGGATGAAAATGTCCGGCTGCACGCCCTCGTGCTCGCAGGCGAACGTCGCGCCAGTGCGCCCGAGTCCGGATTGAATCTCGTCGGCGATGAACAGGACGTTGTTCTGCGTGCACACTTCGCGAACCTCTCGCAGGTATCCGTCGGGTGGTACAACGACGCCCGCTTCACCCTGAATGGGTTCAACCAGAAAGCCGACCGTGTTCGCGTCGATGGCGTTCTTGAGCGCGTCGATGTCGCCGTACTTGACGATCTCAAAACCGGGCGTGAACGGGCCAAACCCTTCGCGACATTGCGGGTCGGTGCTGAAGCTGATGACGGTGGTGGTTCGCCCGTGGAAATTGTCGGTGCAGCAGATGATTTTGGCCTGATCCGCGGGAACGCCTTTGCGGGTATATCCCCATTTGCGGGCGGTTTTGATGGCGGTTTCGACGCCCTCAGCACCGGTGTTCATGGGCAGAACCGCCTCCATCGAGCACAGAGCGGCCAACTCCCGACACAGTGGGCCGAGTTGGTCGTTGTGGAACGCTCGCGACGTCAGCGTGACGCGGTCGAGTTGCTCCTTGGCGACGGCGACTAGATCCGGTCGACCGTGGCCGAAGTTGACGGCTGAGTACGCAGCCAGCATGTCCATGTATCGTTTTCCGTCGACATCCTCGACCCAAACGCCGCTCGCCTTGGCGACGACCACCGGGAGCGGGTGATAGTTGTGCGCGCCGTACGTTCCAACGAGTTCGATGTGCTGTGCCCCGGTCAATGCCGACGCCTGATCCTGCACCTGAGTATTCATTCCAATTCCCTCTGTAAAACGCCTTCTCGTTCGCTGGTCATTTCTTCGATGGTTCGCCCACGCCGTCGTGGCTACCGACGGGCGAACGCGGTCGCGCGCCAGACCACTCATATCAAAGTCGGTCACCACAATCAACCCAACCTCGGGTTGCGGATGTGTTTTGCCGATGTCGCTGGTCGGGTCGCTCGCGGTTGACCGCTTCCTGGCGGACGCGGATGACGCGCGCGGATGCCCCGCGAGAGCGGGCGTGACGGAGGGCTAGACACCGGCAGGTTCTGCGGCGGTCGGGGCTGCTTCGCTGACGCGTGGGGATGGTACGTCGGTGTTGGGAATCTGAAACGGAATGGGTGTGCGGGAGCGGCCGAAGAGCTTCACGCTGTTCGGTCCGAGAATCTGAATCGCCTTTCGAGCGAAATCAGCTGAAAAACCGACGCGATGTTGCTGATCGCAACGCAGCGTGATGAGCATGTCGTCCGGCGACCTGATTTGTAAGTAAATTTCCTTGTCACCGCGATGCTCGGTGAACAGGGCAGCCAGTTTGCTCAACAGCGGTTCGGGATCTCCGACGTTTGGCACGATGAGGCAAATGCTTTGCGACAACACGGCCGGCGCGGCGGCGGCGGGGATCACGTCGGACACGCGCAGGCAGGGGTCTTCGCGCTTGCGATCCACCTGTCCGCACAAGAACACAATGCTGTCGGGCGTCAGCATGGGGCGAAGCTTGTCGAGACTGTTGGGAAACACGATCCCCTCGATCGAGCCTTTGAGGTCTTCGAGCTTGACGATGCCCATTTTCTTCCCTGCTTTGGTGAGGATGGCCCGCATCGACGAGACCATTCCACCCAGCACGACCTCGCTCCCCTCACCCATCGTCGAAAGATCGACGGTGCTGCACGATGCGCAGGCGGTGATCAATTCGCTTGCGCCGGCGAGCGGATGGCGGGTGACGTAGAACCCGAGGGCGGCCTTCTCTCGGGCGAGCATTTCGGCTTCGTTCCACTCGTCGACCGGCAGGGGTGGCTCGCCGTGGTCGGCAAGTTGTTGTTCGCCGAAGAGGCCCATCTGCCCGGTTCGCTTGTCTTTCTGGGCCTTCTGACCGAAGTCGATCGCGGAATCCAACACGAGCGTTAGCGCCTTTCTCATAGCGCCGGTGCGATCGAACGCCCCGCAGTTGATGAGGGCTTCCATCGCCGCGCGATTGCAGGCTGACAGGTCAACCCGTTCGCAAAAGTCGTAGATGCTCCTAAACTCGCCGCCGTCGTCACGGGCATTTCGTATGGCGATGACGGCCTTTTCACCGACACCCTTGACCGCCCCGAGCCCGAAGCGAATGACGCGTTGCGACCGACCGTCGCGCTGGATGGTGTCGACGGTGAAGTCGTTGTCAGACGTGTTGATGTCGGGCGGCAGGACTGTGATCCCGATACGTTTGCATTCTTCGAAACAGCCCAAGACCTTGTCGCTGTTGGACATTTCGAATGTCAGAACGGCGGCCATAAATTCGACCGGGAAGTACGCTTTGAGATACGCGGTCTTGAACGCGACCAGCGCGTATCCCGTCGAATGGGCCTTGTTGAAGGCGTAGCCACCGAATTTGAGGATGTCTTCGAATACCTTCTCCGCATCTTGTCGCGACACGCCGTTGGCGGTGCAGCCGGAATAAAACGGTTCACGCTCCGCCTCGATCATCGACGTCTTCTTCTTGCTGATCGCCTTGGCCAATCGAAACGCGCGTTTTAGTTCGATGTTCCCCAGCCGGTTGACCAATCGCGACACCTGCTCTTGATAGACCATGATGCCGTAGGTTTCCGACAGCACGTCGGTCATGATGGGGTGGGCGGTGGTCCAGGCTTCGCCATGCTTGCGAGCTACGTAGGCGTCGATGTATTGCATGGGACCGGGGCGGAACAGGGCGTTGGCGGCGATTAAGTCTTCGATGCGATTCGGCTTCATGCGCATGATGACGTCGCGCATGCCGTCGGATTCAAACTGAAACACGCCCTTGGTCTCGCCGCGTGCGAAAAGCGAATACACGCGCTGATCCGTCAGATCGAGCTTGTCCAGATTCAGCGGTTTGCCGGTGGACTTCTCCACCAACTGCTTGGCCCGTTCGATGGTCGTTAGCGTGCGCAGGCCGAGAAAATCGAATTTGAGAAGACCGACCTTTTCGACCGTGGGCCCGTCGTACTGCGTTACAATCTGATCTTCGGTAGGCGGCTTGTAGAGCGGAAGAAACGAGTCCAAGCGCTCGTCAGCGACCACGATGCCCGCCGCGTGGACGCCTGCGTGACGAGACAGGCCTTCGAGTTTGCGGGCGATGTCGATGATCTTCTTGGTCTCGCCGTCGCGGTTGTAGCGGGCTTTCAATTCCGGTTCCGCTTCGAGTGCCCGGTCGATCGTGATGTTCAACTCAGCCGGGATGAGGTTGGTCAGCTCGGTCGCTTCCTTGAACCCCATGCCCATCACGCGGGCAACGTCCTTGACGGCGGCCTTCGCTTTCAGCGTTCCGAATGTGATGATTTGAGCAACGTGTCCGTACTTGCTGCGAACGTAATCGATGACCGCTCCACGATTGGTTTGACACATGTCGACGTCGATATCGGGCATCTCGTCGCGATCGGGGTCCATGAAACGTTCGAAGTACAAGCCGTATCGCAACGGGTCAGGCTCGGAGATGCCCAGGCAATAGCTGACCACCGAGCTGCACCCGCTGCCGCGTGCGCCGCACGGAATGCCCTGCTCGCGGGCGTAGTTCATGAAATCCCAGACGATCAGGAAATAGCCGCTGAAACCCTTGCTCGAAATCACGCCGAGTTCGTAGTCGATGCGCTCGTGGACTTCCTTGTTGAAATCGTCGTATCGCTCCTCCGCGCCGCGGTAGACCAACTCGCGAAGGTATTCGTCCTCACCACGATCGGACGGCAGGCGGTACACCGGCGAGTGTCGTTTGTTGAATTGCAGGTCCACGTTGCACAAGTCCGCGACGCGAAGGGTGTTGGCGATCGCATCGGGTCGATCGACGAACAGGGCGGCCATCTCGTCGGACGACTTAAAATAGAACTGGTCTGACGGGAACTTCAGACGGTTTTCTTCGGTGACGAGGCTGCGCGTACTGATGCAGCAGAGCACGTCGTGGGCTTCGGAATCGGAGTGTTCGAGGTAGTGTACGTCGTTGGTGGCGATGATCGCCACGCCCAACCGGTCGGCAATGTCGATCAACTCCGGGTTGATCATCCGCTGCTCGTCCATGTTGTGCTGCTGAAGCTCGATGAAGAATCGATCCGGCCCGAAGATGTCCAGATACGTTTTGGCGATCTCCTCCGCCCGTTTGCGATCATGTCGCAACAGCGCCTGCGGAATCTCCGCTCCCAAGCACGTGCTGGTGCACAGCAGGCCGGCTGCGTGTTCTCGCAGCGTTTCCTTGTCGATTCGGGGTCGATAGTAGAACCCCTCGAGGTAGCCGATGCTCGCCAGCTTCAGCAGGTTGTGATAGCCCTCGTTGTTCATCGCGAGAAGCAGGAGGTGGTAGCTTGCTTCCTTCATGCGCGACTGTTTGACGCGTCGATCGTTGGGGGCCATGTACGTTTCGCAGCCGATGATCGGCTTGACCCCCGCGGCGACCGCAGCATTGTAAAACTCGATCGCACCGAACAAATTGCCGTGGTCGGTGACCGCGACGGCGGGCATGTCCATCGCCTTGGCGGTCTCGACGAGCGGCTTCAGGCGAGTCGCGCCGTCGAGCAAGCTGTAGTGCGTGTGTACATGAAGATGAACGAACGAATTCGCGGGCATTGGCCGACGGTGCTCCGTCACGAGCCGAAAGGGCGGTAGGAAAACAACACCATGATCGATGCCCATCGTACGCCAACGACCCGGCCGGTCAAACGAGAACGAATGCTCGTCAGGCGGCGCCTGTGTGTTGTTCGGCGCGTGCTCAACAACGTATTGAATTCGATGCAGTTATATGGATTTCGTCAGAATTGGCCCTGATGCGCGGCATCTTCCGGTGTCGTGGCGTGAAGCGTTACCGCCGCCAGGCGTGCCTGGCAGCGATGGGCATCCGCCGGCCGCTGCCAAACGCCCGGCTGGTCACCTTCAAGCCGGTCGCTGCTTGGATGCGTTTGTATTCGTTGCGGTCAACTCTCCCGATGACGTCGCGCACCAACTTCTCATCGAATCCGGCGGTGACGATCTCCGCGACGGCTTCGTCGCGCTCAACGTACCGTTCAAGAATAGCGTCAAGGACGTCGTACGCCGGCAAGCTGTCCTGATCGGTTTGACATTCACGCAGCTCTGCGGACGGCGGTTTGGTGATGGTGTTCTCCGGAATGATCGCTCGGCCTGCGTGGTCGTTGATGTGTGTCGCCAGTTGATACACCATGGTCTTGGGGACGTCACTGAGGACCGCCAGCCCGCCGCACATGTCGCCGTAAAGCGTGCAATAGCCGACGGCTAGCTCGCTCTTGTTGCCCGTAGTCAGGAGCAGCCAGCCGAATTTGTTTGATAGGGACATCAGAATACCGCCGCGAATCCGGGCTTGAATGTTCTCCTCGGTCACGTCGGGCTGACGGCCGTCAAAATGGGGTTCGAGCACGCGTTCGACGACGTCGTGAATGTCCGAGATCGGAATCGAACGAAGGGGCAAGCCAAGATTGTCCGCCAGCATTCGCGCATCCGCCACGCTGTGTTCGCTGCTGTAGCGGGACGGCATGGCGACCAAATGCACGTGGTCCGCCCCAACCGCATCAGCCGCGATCACGGCGGTCACCGCGGAGTCTATTCCACCCGAAGCGCCGACGACGACGTCGGTGAACCCACACTTGTGTATGTAGTCTCGAGTGCCCAGCGCAAGGGCATCGTGAACCGACGCGACTCCTTCCGGCATCTTCTCGATACGGGTGGGCGACGCGTCCACATCGACGACGAGAAAATCTTCGGCGAACGATTTCGCCTGCGCGACGATCCGACCGTTCGAGTCGAGCACACCGCTCGCTCCATCGAATATCAGATCATCATTGCCGCCGACCTGATTCACATAGACCAGCGGCAGCCCCAGCCGCTTCGCCTTCGACGCGAACAAGGCCAAACGGTGTTGAGGCTTGTCGACCGAAAACGGGGATGCCCCGACGTTGACAATGATCTCCGCTCCGCCGGACGCTAACTCCGCAATCGGATCACCGCAGTACAAACGGCGCGCGAACACCTCGTCGTCGGCCCACATGTCCTCGCAAACGCTCAACCCGACGCGATCGGTCGCGCCGTCCACAGCGACCGGGACGACGCACGCTTGCGTGCCCGGCTCGAAATAGCGAGATTCGTCAAACACGTCGTACGTTGGCAACAGCATCTTGGCGTAGGTGGTCTGCACGCTTCCGTTTGCACAAACCGCCACCGCGTTGAACAGTGGCTTGCCGCGGACTTCCGGGTTCAGTTGAACCACGCCGACGATGACCGTGACGCGGCGCGCCGATTCGGCGATCCGTTCCAACGCAATCCTGTTCGCCTCCACGAACGACGTCTTCAGCAGGAGATCCTGCGGCGGGTATCCGGTGATGGCCAACTCCGGAAAGACCACGATGTCTGCTTTGGCGTCTGTCGCCGCAGCGATATGTTCCATGATCTTTGCCGTGTTCCCGTCCACGTCGCCGACGATGGGATTCATTTGTGCGAGCGCAACAATCATTAACATAGCGTCCAAACGAGCGATCCATCGGGACTCGTGTCATTCCGGCGAGCGATTCGACCGCCTGTTGCCGACCGCCGGCGTGCATCCCTCCGTCGCTTCAGCCGGGCATTGTTGCACCGGTGACCCCGGGGTGTCCACATAGACGCCCAAAAAGTGTAGAATTCCCCAAGCCTGAGAAAGGAGACAATCTCCGTGAAGACGTTACGTTTCAACATCGACGGGATGCATTGTGACGGCTGTGTCGGTTCTGTCCGCGGCGAGCTTGAACGCTTGAACGGCGTGACCGCCAGCGAGGTCGACCTGCATCACGCCGATGTGTCGTTCGACGAGTCCTCGTGCGGTGCAGCGGAAATCGTGGCGGCCATCCAAGCCGCCGGATCGTTCAACGTGACGGGTTTTGTCCCCGTTGAGGAGTAACGCCATCGCCGCACCACCAGCCACGGTCTCGCCGAGTAATGAAACCGTTCGCAAACTGCGCATCGTGGGGATGACCTGCGGAAGCTGCGTTGCGCGCGTGGAACGCGCTCTTCAATCGGTCGACGGCGTGCGGGAAGCGCGCGTCAATCTCACCACCGAGACAGCCACCGTCAACGTCGAAAACGATGCGATCACGCCCGACAGCCTCATCCAGGCTGTCCGCGACGCGGGATACGACGCCGAACGAAGCCGCGGCGGATCCGATGCCCAACGAGTACGCGATTCCACACACCAGGTACAGTTGCGGGAACAGCGTCAAGCCATGGTCCAGGCAATCGGCCTGGGAGTTCCCATCGTCGCGCTCGACTTCCTCGCTCCAATGCTCGAATCGTCGCTCCCGGGTAGTCACGTCTGGTGGCGTGTTCTGCAAGGGGCATTGTGCACGATGCTGCTCAGGTCACCCGCCGGCGCGCCCATACTCGTCGGGGGGCTTCGGGCGGTCATCCATCGTTCCGCCAACATGGACGTGCTCATCACGCTCGGCGTGACGAGTGCCTACCTTTTCAGCGTCGCAAGTGTATTCCTCCCGTCCCTGTCGGCCTTTCACTTTGGCGCGGCGGCGATGATTCTCGCGTTCATCAACGTCGGCAAGTTCTTCGAGCTGCGCGCCCGCCGTGAGGCGTCGGGTGCGGTCGCGGCGCTGGCGCGTCGCATGCCGAAGACGGGCGTGCGCGTGACCAACGGAGAGATTGAGACTGTTCCCATCGACGACATCAAAGTCGGCGACATGCTCCGGGTCACCGAGGACAACGTCGTCCCGGTCGACGGCGTGGTCGTGTCCGGGTCCGCGGCGCTCGACCAATCCGCCATGACGGGCGAGTCGATTCCCGTCGCCCGCCGCACCGGCGATGACGTTCTCGCCGGCTGCATCGTTCGTGAAGGTTCGATCAATATTCGGGCGACCGCCTTGGGTGCTGATTCCGCAATCGGAGCGATCATACAGGCTGTCGACAATGCCCAGACCGGCAAGACGCAAATGCAACGCATCGCCGACAAGGTGGCTGGTGTGTTCGTTCCGGTCGTGGTCACCATCGCGGTCGTTACGCTGATCGGATGGTCCATCGCGGGCGCACCGTTCTCCGACGCCCTGACAGCTGCCATCGCCGTTCTCGTCATTGCCTGCCCATGCGCGATGGGACTAGCCACGCCCACGGCAGTTATGGTTGCGACGGGCAACGCCGCGTTGGATGGCATTCTGGTGCGAGACGCAGCCGCGCTCGAAGCTGCCGGCAAGGTCGACACGATTCTCTTCGACAAGACCGGAACGCTCACGACCGGAATGGCGACCGTCAAAAAAGTGTTTGACGAGCCTGTCGGTCCGGTCACTCGCGACGAGAATGATGTTTTGCAGTTGGCGGCGTCCGCTGAACAGTTCTCGCAGCATCCGTTTGCTCGCGCCATCGTCGCGAGCGCGAAATCCTCTCAGATGTCCTTGGCCGATCCGGCCTCTTTCCAAAGCGAGGCGGGTTTTGGCGTCAGCGCGACGATCGACGATAAGGCGGTCCTGGTGGGTAGCCCGGCGTTCATGGCGAAACACGAAATCGACCTGACACCGTTGGAAGATCGCATGGAAACCATGGCGATGGATGGGCAGTCGATCGTGGTACTGGCGGTCGACGGTCACGTCGCGGGATTGATCGGGTTGACCGACACCATTCGCACCGGTGCTGCCGAGGCGATTGAACGCGTCGAGCGGATGGGCATCGCAACTGCGATGATCACCGGAGATCACTCACACACTGCTCAAGCGGTCGCTGCGTCGGTGGGCATTAAAGACGTCGCCGCCGAGACGCGTCCGCAGGACAAGCTCGCCGAAGTCGCACGCCGGCAGCAGCACGGTCGGCGCGTCGCCTTCGTGGGAGACGGGATTAACGACGCACCAGCGCTGACCGCTGCGGATGTGGGCATTGCGTTCGCCGCCGGAACCGACGTCGCGAACGCCGCCGCCGACATTACGCTGGTCAGCGACGATCTCTCCCTCATTCCAGAAGCCGTCGACATGGCGCGCCGTAGCGTGCGCATCATCAAGGAAAACCTCTTCTGGGCGTTTTTCTACAACGCAGCAGCCATTCCCCTCGCCGCAACCGGACGAATTCACCCCGGCGTGGCGGCGGCGGCCATGATGGTCTCGTCGATCACCGTTGTGCTTAACTCGTTGCGTCTTCGCAAAAGACCGACGTCAGCCAGCAGACAGCACGCCCCAGTCAAGCCCAGCACGTCGTGACGACCGTGCACCCTTGCAGCTCTATTGTTGTGTCGGAGCGTCTCCGGTGTCCTGGTCGCTCCGATACGCCCCACACTCGCAGGCTACGGTGAACTCTTCAGCCGATGATTTAAGGCGCTCCCACGACTGGCGAATCCGGTCGGCCTCAACGCCGTCGATATAGCCGTCGTCCTCGATGGAACGCGTCACCGTCAGTAGCAATTGGCTGAACTCCTTAACGAGCTTTTGCGTCTCGCCGAGCAGGTCCATTCGCGGGGGCTTGGCGGGGACCCTTGGATTGGAAACAAAAAAGCCTCCCGCTTCGTGACAAAGCCAGTTGACCACCGCCTTGCTCGATGTCACGCGGACGATGTCGGCCAGCCGATCCAGCGGATTGCGAGCGCCGCTAGCGTCGGCATCCTCACGATTGGATTCTTGGCACCACTTGTACACCAGCGCCTGCGACAGTCGCAGTTCGGCAGCCAACGCCTTGACGCCGATATTCTCCGACGCCTCTCGAAGTACCTCATGCGATTGCATCGGTCATCCTCCCGCAGACACTTCTTGCCGGTCGCCCGGCAGATCGCTGCTTGGATTCTTGCGATCGAATTCTCGGTTCGATTCCGAACGCCCCAACGGGCGACCAGCGAGTATAATCGACAATCGACCGGCGCGTCACCCGTACGCGCGTCGCCTGGGACGGATAAAGATCCGACGGACGATCATGCAAACGAAACGCGAGATTAAGTCTCTTCTGGAGTCCGCGGGCGTCCATCCCAAACGGCGATTCGGCCAGAACTTCCTCATCGACGGTAATCTGATGCGAACGCTGGTCGACGCCGCCGGTCTCACGCCGGACGATTTCGTACTCGAAGTTGGCGCGGGCACCGGGGCGCTCACCGAATGCCTCGCCGATCGCGCCGGCCGCGTCGTCTCGATCGAGATCGACCCCGCGCTGCACGCGATCGTGTCACAACGCCTTCAACGTGCGAACAACACGACCGTCATTCTAACCGACGTCCTGGCGGCCAAGCATCGAATAGCGCCGGTCGTCGAACAGGCCCTCCAGATCGCGTGCAATGACGTCGCTGGGCGATTCATGCTGGTCGCCAACCTCCCTTACAACATCGCCACGCCGTTGATCGTGAATCTTCTCCTGGGAACACCGGCCGTTCAACGCTTTTGCTTCACCGTCCAGCGTGAAGTCGGCGACCGTTTCCTGGCCGTACCCGCCACCAAAGCGTATGGCCCGGTCAGCATTCTGTTGCAATGCTCGTGCACCATCCGGCGACTCGCGACCCTACCGCCCCACGTGTTTTGGCCAAGCCCCGCCATCGAATCAACCATGATGTGCATGGACGTGGTCGAGTCGCCATTCGAAACGAAGGAACAGCTCGCCCGATTCAACAATCTCTTGAAGGCTGCTTTCGCCCACCGACGCAAGACGCTGCGATACAATCTCGCCGCCATGCCCGATGTGTGCGACGTGCATCCGGAAAGAAGTGGATTCGACCTGTCGAGACGGCCGGAGTCACTGTCGGTCGACGAGTGGATTGAACTCGCTCGCCGCGTCGATCCCCAACTCGCATAGGAGACGAGCCATGACTCAGCCGGCGGCGCGAATTGTGCGATCCCCAGAACGAACGCCCGTACCCATGCGGGGGTCAAATCGTCGCGAAACAGGATTGATGTCGAAGTTACCGACGGCGGCGCGGTGATCGGCTGGTCTTGTGTTCCCTCGGCCGGGTGACGGGCGTTCGGCGCGTTTCGTGCGGATCAGGATATGGCTGCGGAAGTGCGATCCACTCCCACAACGAGGCGAAATCAGCCTCTATCACGACGACAGCCTGATCGTCATGCCCCCACGTGGTCCGAACGGTGTGCACGTTCCCAAGCCAATTGCTGAACAGGACGGCGAGGTCCGGTCGATCGTCGATCCGATGCCCAACGGTCAGTCGGCCAAAGCTGTCGAGTGGCAGGCTTCTGACATATACGGCCAACCGTTGACGAGCGTCGAGGCGAGCTCGGTTGGACGCGATCAACTTGCCGGCCACGCTGCCACGACGCGACGACGGTGGTCGCCCATGCCCAGTCACTCGGTACACTTGGCTGGCCCATTCGGGACGGCCAACGAATCGCCGCCTGTCAGGCTGCGGCACGTCGCGGAGCATCGGCAGGCCTTGGCCGATGACCACGATGGAGTCGATGTCGTTCAGGGCCGCGATCCGATTGAAATCGTGCCCACCGAACCGACCGTCACCATAACGGACGTTCAGTTGCTTGAGCCCGGCGATCACGTCTTTGATGGAGACTTTCACTCGGACGGTGCAGATTCGATTGATTGTGTATCGCGGCTTGGACACCGCAACCCCGCCCAAGCGGTCCCACATCGCCGCTTCAATGTTCGGATTCGATCGAATGAACGTCTCGACGTGCACCCCGTGTCCCATTTGCAAAGATTCGATTCGCCTCGCGAGCCGGCCCATCGCGTCCCGCTGGGCAGCTTCTGCGGCGCTGACATAGACGTGCTCAGCGAACCCCTCCCACCCAGGAGCAGGGAGACGACGCGTCGAGGGGGTTGGCGGATGCTTTGGTCTGCGTTTGCGCTCGCGCTGAGCCGACGCAGGCACGCTCGTCAGCAGCACTGCCACCACGAGCGCTGCGAAGCTTCGGAACGCCCAGCCGCCGGGCCCGCGCGTCCCACTCATCATGAACGAAGTCTGGGGACGCTCGCCACCGACTTCGACACAGCGGCATTGGTATTGCGTTGTAGCGTGGCGATTGCTGATGGAGCAGTTCATGCGAATCCTCTCAAACCGGATCGAACAGTCCGCAACGATGTCACGGACGTCAATCTGTTCCGCGAGCTTCGATCGTCATCTGCGCGTGCAGTGCCCCCCAGACGGCCGGCCCGCTCACCGAAAGCGACACCGTCGCCGACGAATCGTCGAAATCGCGTTGCTCGACGACCGAATCCACGACCAGAGCGCGAACTTGCGATTTTAACTCCCGACGCGATGCGAAGTACCGTTTGACCGACATTGTTGGCGTTAGCGGCAACTCGCCCAAACGGTCAAACAGGCGCTCGCGCGCGTCCCTTGTAGCAGCCCGTACCGCTCGGACACGTCCATCGCGTGACCCGATCGCGTCGTCGACAGATCGGCCGATTGCGCGGATTCTCTCGCCAGCCCAATCGGGACTGTCAACGCCCGAGAGGCTCGAAGCAGTGGACATGACCCGCACTGCCGGAGCTCCCGTCCCGGTGGCCTCGACCATCGAGCCAGCGAAACACTTCGATACCTGCTCGATGTCTTCAACCGTCGCACGATGACCACGATAGAAGCGTTTGTAGAGCTTGAGCATCAAATTGCTGGCTTGCTTCACTGGAATCGACACCGTCACATCCACCAACAATTCGTTGTGATGAAAATATCGCCGCGATTCCTTCGCGCCCAAGACGAGGCGATCGGCGTGGTCGGCGAGGCTGACTTCCTCCGCCAACAGGTCGCCGAACAGCATGCTCGAGTTGATTCGCACGCACATCAGCCGCTCGAGCAGTCTACGCCGAGCATCGAGACGGGCCATGCGAATCGCCGCCAGTTTGTCCCGCGCGGAAACCGGCCGCCAAATGTCCGGGTAGGCATACGGACGCGTCGTCGGGACGGCGGCGCCGATGATGTCCTCGATACCTTGAGGTAATTCCGGGTGAAGTTCGGCCCGAGGAGCACCGGCACCAACGATCGACAATAAGTCTTTGCCAAAACGGACTCCAAGCTTGTCAAAATCGGACCTCAGGATTTGGCCCCCCTTGTGGTGGCGCTGAAACACCGACCGAAGTTCCGCAACAATCTTCGACATGGGGACACTCGCCGAGACCTCGCACGTGCCGTCGTCATGAAACGTGGCAGGCCCGACCTCGACGTGTTTGACGAAGGCATCGATTTCCGACTTGATGGCCCCACATTCGCTCGCGAAGTCATGAACGAAAACCCCGGGGCGAATCTCGATCCCGTTGATCGTCGCGCACAGTTTGCGATAGCAATCCGCCTCGGCGTCTCGCCTTGCCAGCAATTGCGACTGATCACCCGACTGACCCGCAGCGCTCACCGCCAAGGTCAGCACTGCGAAACACGTGCGCTTTCTTAAGTGGATCATGTTCCCACTGTCTCCCCGGCCCGATCGCGAAACCATAATCTATCGGCGCCAAAAACTCCAGATCGTCGCGGCCGCACAAGGCCAGAATTATACCATTCCCGGCTGCCGTGTGACTGTTGCGTGCACAAGTTTGGCTTTAGATCGTCCAACCCGCCAGCCCAAAACCGGCCAAGGTTGGGCGTCTACCGCAAACCTGCCCGCCGCCGCCTCGCGGTGACTGGCATCGGTTGTTCGGAACGGCCACATGGTGACGTTCGATCCGCTGACGGCGTGCCCAGGCCGTGACGGGCGTTGACACCGGCGTCGTCTCGCCCTAACACATAGTCGGTTCGCGTGCGCCGATACGCTCAATGATTCCGAGAAGAACAACACGACAGGTCGTCGTCGGAGGGATTCCCATCGGCGGCGGTGCGCCGGTCACGATCCAATCCATGACCAGCACGCAGACGCATGCCATCGACGAGACCGTCGCACAGGTACGGTCGCTCGCAGAGGCTGGCTGCGATCTTGTCCGCGTCGCCGTTCCGCAGAAGCGAGACACCCAGGCCCTTCCCGCGATCATCGAACAATCCCCCGTTCCCATCATCGCCGACGTGCACTTTCACTATGAGCGAGCAATCGAAGCCATCGAAGCAGGCGCTCACAAAATCAGGCTCAACCCCGGCAACATCCCAGACCGAGGCCAGGTCGACCGCGTCATCGCCGCGTGTCGCGAGCGCAGTATCCCGATCCGCGTCGGCGTCAATGAAGGAAGCGTCGTCGAACGAAAGGACAAATCCCGTCGGGCATCGCAACAGGCAGCCATCGCTCAAAACCCGCGCGACGAGTTGGTCGCCCTGATGGTCGACACGCTCGAAGACTACCTTCGCATCTTCGACGAGAACAACTTCCACGACGTCGTCCTTAGCCTCAAGAGCATCGACGCGACCATCGTCATCGACGCGTATCGCGCCGCCGCCGAGCGATTCGACCTGCCCCTGCACCTCGGGTTGACTCACGCGGGACCGCCCGAGACCGGAACCGTTCGATCCATCGCCGCGCTCGGCGCACTGCTCGCGGGAGGAATCGGCGACACCATCCGCATCTCGTACGCTGCCGATCCCGTCCACGAAGTGGAGGACGCCAAGGAACTGCTCTGCTCGCTTGGATTGCGCAATCGCGTGGAACCGGAGCTGATCGCCTGCCCCACCTGCGGGCGAATCGAAATCGACCTCATAAAGCTCGTCACCGACGTTCGCAAAAAGCTCACGACCATCAAGACGCCCGTCAAAGTCGCAGTCATGGGTTGCGTGGTCAACGGGCCCGGAGAGGCGGAAGGCGCCGACGTCGCTGTCTTCGCCGGCAAAGGCCGCGGAATCATCTACGTTCAAGGCAAACAGACCCGCACGGTGTCAGAGAGGGACATGCTCGACGCGCTCTATGAAGAATGCGTCGCATTCGCCGAGCGCGTCGAAAGCGGCCAAGCAACTCTCTCGTCCGTAGGAGTCAGCATAGTCCCACCCGACCCGCTCCCGCGCGCCGACGGCTCTCTGCCGCTAACCGTCCTTCCTCGAGCGAACTAGCCGCGCGGTGGGCGCATCTCATTCCGAACGCTCGTCTTGATTCTTAGTGTATAGGCCAGTCTGCGTGCGACCAGTAGAACGCCCAGTTCGGGCCACGGTGGACGGTGGCAAAGTACGTGAGGATCGCAAACCCGACCAGAAAGCACGTGAACAACGCGACCGCACCCATCCGCGTCGAGTTGGTCGTCTTGACCACCAAGACCGACCAGCACGCGAACAAGAATACGAAGACGGTTCCCGGATTGAAGAGCGTGATGACAATCTGAGGGACGTTCGCGGTCGCAGACCAGTTTCGGAGCCACCCGAAGTTGACCGTGAAGCACAGCATGCCAACCACAGTTGCCGCGCTGAAGAGCAAGCTCCACAGAGCGACACGCCTGCCTCGTCGGCCGCTAAACCAGACACCGACGTCCTCGGGTTCACGATCCAAGTAAGGTACGAGTGCCAAGCCGAGAACCACGATCGCGGGGATGCCCACTCCTCCCATGAAAGCGGAATAGGAAACCAACTCCTGCAAGCCCAGGAAGTACCATGGCGCCTTGGCCGGGTTCTCCGGTACAGCCGCGTCGGCCATCTCCTTCAGCGGCGCGTCGAAGAATGCGCCAAGCAGGAGCATGGCGAGTACCGTGAACATCGTGGCTGTCGTAATGACGTACAACACGCCCGGCCAAGTCGGAATTGTGTTGCGCATCTCTCGATTCACCTGCGGGGTGGAACCCTTCATCAGCCCCATCAACCCGTAAGTCTTGATGGATGTCGCGCGTCCTGCTGCATCCGAGCCTGCCGAATCCAACACGGGAGTGTCAGCCGCAACGGCATCGTCGGCCGACTTCGGGCGCGTGAGCCCGCCGTCTTTTCGAATACGCCAAAAATGCACGCCGATCAAGATTGTCGTAATGACTGGCAGAACTATAACGTGGAGGACGTAGAACCGAATGAGCGCCTCTTGCCCGACGTAGTGCGAGCCCAGCAGCAGTTCCTTCTGGATGCGCCCAATGTGGAAATACTGTGTGATACCGAGCGCGTCGGTCAGTTCCTGCGGCGATTGAGCGATGTTGGCGCCGATCGTGACCGCCCAATATGCGAGCTGGTCCCAGGGGAGTAGGTAACCGGTGAAGCTCAGCGCCAGCGTAATGACGAAGAGCGCCATTCCTATGACCCAGTTGAATTGCCGTGGCTTCTTGTACGCGGCGGTGTAGAACGCTCTGGCCATGTGCAGAATAACGCAGGCAACCATCGCGTGTGCTGACCAGCGGTGTACGTTACGAATGAAGCGGCCAGTGGGAACGACGTAAATGATGTCCAGCATCGAGGTGTAAGCCTGATCGACCGACGGCTTGTAATACACCATGAGCAAAACGCCTGTAATGCAAAGAATGACGAACAAGACGAAGGTGGCCACTCCCAACCCGAAGGTCGTTGTCGCCTTGATCGCATGGAGGTGGGTTCGCGTCGGAAGGACGTGCAGAAAGAAATTCGTGAAGATAGTTTGCGATCTGGCGCGATCCGACGTCGGACGTCCGTGTCGGATCACCGAGTCACGAAAGGCGCGCGGGGTTGTAGCGATATTGCGAACGAACTCGCGCAACGCCGGCCGATCGCGAGTCGAATCAGACTGCGGGGCGGCGGATTCGGAAAGCTCGTCTTGTTTCGATTTCTTCATATCAGTTTCAACTCAAGCACCGTTTCTGCGTGGCTTGGGACTCAAGCTTCAAAGATCGAACCTTCCTTGACTTCCTTCAAGGTGTCTGCGACAAGCGATCCTTCCGGCGAAACGCTCAGATCGGCCCAGATTAGTCCCTTTGGGGCAGGACCGCCGGTTACCAGTCCGTTGGCGTCGAACCTCGATCCGTGGCAAGGGCACTTGAACGTGCCATCTTCAGCCCGGTTCGTGATGCAGCCCAAATGGGTGCAAACGGCGGAGATGGCGTGAAACCCTTCGTCACTGCGGAACAGCCAAAGGTGCGGGGATGGGAAGTACGTGGCGGAACCAATGGCGAATTGGTCCGGACGCCCGAGCTTCACCTTCGAGTCGGATTCGGGGAACACCGAGGGCATTGGCAGTCGCAATGCCCCCATAATGGCCATGACAAACGCGACGACGGTCGTCCACGCCGCCGCCAACCCCAGGAAATCGCGCCGCGTTGCCGGCGGCTTGAATCGTTCACTTTGCTCGATCGTTGATTGCATCGGTTCTCTCATCCCGCAGCGGCTGTATTCTTGCCGCCGACTCCAGTCCACTCACCAGAAAAGCTGAACCGCTCCATGGTGATCGCACCCACGGGACACCGTTCGGCACACAGTGCACAGCGGATGCACTTCTGCTCGTCCTTGATGATCGCGCCTTGAGAGGAAAGGTCCGCGTCTCCGTATCGGTCGCGCAGCAACTCGGCCAGGTCGGGGACGCTGGCCAGGCGGTCGCACGACACAAGTTGTAAACAGAGTTCAGGGCAGACGTCGGCACAGCCCCCACAAAGGATACATACTTCGGAATCAAATATGGTGTTAACGCCGCAGTCCAAACAACGACATGCCTCGGCAACTGCAGATGCCTCGCCGTATCCGCACTCAACAGCTTTCGCATGGTCGGTATGGCGTTCCAAAGGAGATATCTTCGGAATCGGCGTGCGCGGAACCTTCTCATAGTCCTTTTCACGGGAATACCCGGGAATACCCAGATGAACGAAGGTGTGTCGTTCGCCGAGCGGCTGACCCGTCAGGTACGTGTGAACACTTCGTGCGCACTTCTTCCCGCTCGCCACCGCGTCGATCAGCAGGCGAGGTCCGTACGCTATATCACCTGCAAGGAACACGTCCGGCGCGCCTGTTTGAAGCGTATTCGTATCGCAAGGCAACACGCCGCGGTCGTTCGGTTCCAAGTCATCGCAGTCGCTCAGGAACGACAGATCAGCCTGCTGGCCAATGGCCCAGACCACCGTATCCACGTCGAGCGTCACACGATCATCATCGTCGAACTGAGGCGCGAAGCGGCGATTCTCATCGAACACTCGCAAACATCGCTTGAACACCGCGCCGCGAACCGCGCCGTCCGGCGTCCGCAGAATCTCGACAGGCCCCAACGATGGATGGAGTTCGACGCCCTCTTCGTGGCCTTCAAGGATCTCAATGTCGTCGGCAGGCATTTCCTCAATGCTTTCGAGGCAACAGAGATGAACCTCACTGACATTCGCTTGCCGAAGCGCACTGCGGGACACGTCGTGGCCAACCTGGCGGATGACGGTTCTGGAAATGTCGTATGCAACATTGCCTCCGCCAATGACCACGACGCGCTGGCCGAGCTGCGAGAACGTCGATGCAGGACTTCGGTTGTACAACGCGGTGTCGCGAAGAAACTCTACGCCGCCAAAGACACCCGGGCCTTTGCCTCCCGGGATGGGAATCTCTCGCGACCGCTTTGCGCCCACGGCGATGATCGTGGCGACGTGGCTCTTGCGGATGTCGGCCAACGAAACGTCACGACCGACTTGCGTATTGCATAAGAACTCCACGCCCAGGGCCCGGATGAGTTCGACTTCCGCTTCGATCAGATCACGTGGAAGTCGGTATTCCGGAATGCCGACCGCCAACATCCCAGCGGGAACCGGTTCCATCTCCAACACAACCGGGCGATACCCCAGCAGTGCCAAGTCGTGGGCGGCAGCAAGGCCCGCCGGCCCGGATCCGATGATCGCAATCCTCGGCCCCGTCGGTTTCTCCTGGCCTATTCCTTGAAGCGTACTCCGTAAAGCGTGCAACTCCTCCATTCCGCTACATTCACGTCCCGGAGACGCGCGGATAATTCTCTTAAGCAGATCAATGACCTTAATCGCGCCCTTGGTGTCTGACTTCGGGCTGAATCGCTCTGCGACGAATCGCTTCAGCGCACGAATGGACACCGCCTCGTCGATAGCGCCACGGCGGCAGGCGGCTTCACACGGAGCGCCGCACACACGTCCACATATACTCGCGAGCGGATTCGGGCCACGAGCGATCAGGTATGCGCCCTCAAAGTCACCATTAGCAATCGCCCGCACGTAACCTCGCGCGTCAGTGTGGACCGGGCAGGCGTATTGGCATTTGATCTGCCGCTGCCAATATTCATCATCCGGAACTTCGACGTTAACAGGAGAATAATCCATACGGGTCACCGTGCGCCTAGCTGACAAGCATTCCTATTTCCTGTTCTTCGCAGAAGGTTCCGGTAAGCCTGCGAGCGTACGAACATAGTGTACGAGTTGCCACACTTCGTTGTCGCTGAGGGCTTTTTGCGCCGGCATCGGCGTGCCCGGAATGCCGACCCGAATCCGCTTGAAGACGTCTTCCGGCTTGTCTCCGCCAGGGAAATAGCCAGTGGTGAGATCCCACGCCTTAATGCTCCGGCCGCGGTCGTCTACCAACTCCTGCGGACCGTCGCCCTTCCCCTTGTCACCGTGGCAGGACGCGCAGTTGGTCTTATAGAGCTTCGCGCCAACGGCGGGATCCGGCCGGAACGCAGAGCCAGGCCACGGAACCAGTATGATTCCCTTTGGAGTCAAACGCTTTTCCGCAATTTCCTCGATATCCTCAGGGGTGACATCGTCGTCATCCGAGAACGCCTCCGTCAGTTTTGCGATTGTGCCTTCCCGATTAATCTCGCGAATATACTTCGCCACAGCCAGCACCTCATCTTCGGTAAGCTGCGGATTGGACGGCATCTCGCCAAACCGCCGCCCTGTACTGATCGTTCGGACCAAGTCCTCTTGGGTCGGCACACCGTTAATCGCGGAAACGTATCGGAACCGCTCATGCCAAAAGTCGCGAGGCTGCCCCTTGATGGTTGCCGCCGCAGGCCCGTTCCCGAGTCCCTTGCCACCGTGACACGCCCCGCAGAACATTTTGTACAGCGTTTCGCCGCTGGCGAGCGCTGCGTCTTCGTCTATCCGCGGTGGACGCGGCATATGTGTCGCGGGGGCATTCTTTCGATGAAAGCTCATCATGTACAATGCCAGTGTGCGAGCTTCCTGCGGGGTAAAGCCCATCTTCGGCATCACCGTTCCCGGCGACACCGTTGACGGCGACAGAAAGTGCTCATAAAGCCATTCCTGCACAGTGTGCTCGCCTTCAACGTGCGTGAAATCGTAATCGTGAGTTCTCTTGTCACCGACGTAGGTCAGGTCCGCGCCAAGATCACCACCACCACCACGGTATCGGTGGCAGCCGAGACACCCATTCTCAACCACCAGGCGTTTCCCCTTTACAAGCACTTCGGCCCCCGGAAGCGAAAGCGCGAGGACCGCCTTCGTGATGCGCGGCTTCGCGACGTCCGGCGCCCCGGCCTGGAAGGAGAAAGCGTACAGATCCGACTGCCCGCCATAAAGGTCGACTTCGTAGTGGCAGCGCCCACAACTTGTATAGACTGTTGCGTCCCGGAGTAGTGGAGTCATGACATTGGGAACCGGTACGTCGTTGGCGTCCCAACCGTGGGCGGATTCCGCCGTGATGGCCCGCCCCTCTCCCTGGTGACAAATCGTACACCCAAACTTCTCCAGAGGGTGGTGCTTGAGTAGATCACCGGGATGTGCCGACAGTGGCGTCGCAGCGCTCGTCATCTTTGGATTGGCCACCCCCAGATGGCAAGTCGTACAACGATCGATACGCCTCAATTCAGGCAAGAACACCTGTCGGATGGAAACGTCGAAGGAGGCCGCCGATCGCCTATCACGCTCGGTGTCCGCATCGGCTCGCAGAAGTCGTTGGTACGATCGTTGAAATGCCCGCCAGTGGCCTGAGTAGTTCTCGCGATAGGCCTCCACCGCCAACACGGCAATCGAGGACGCCGACGCGAACAGCAAGGCCGTCTTCATCATACGCAGTGGATTGCGATCCATTGAACAGTTCTTCCTCGCTACTCATTCCTCACGTGCGAAGACGTACGATCCTCTGACCGCGATTCGCTCATGATTCCCAAAGTAGCGCGCGCCCGCCTCGGCCAAGAGAGCGGAATCCCGACTAGCGTGCGCCCACACCTGAGCCCACATGGTATTTCTACTCAATGTGCGCAGCTCCGCTCTTAGCATTTCCTCACACGCCGCCTCGAAACGAAGCATCACCCGACCCGGTACCGGCACCATTGCCGTCTATCAGGCAACGGCCTGTACGGTTGTCGCCCGCACTGAACAACGGCGACGCGATCCGCCCGCCATCGCATTCATCGTTTGCAAATCGTTACTCGTTGATCACTTCCGGCCCGGACTCATCGTGCTCGGCAGGCGCTTCCTCATGCTCTCCATTGAGGAAGAACAAAGTGTCACAATTGAAGATATTGCACGTGTTCTCAGCGAAGAACGCATTCGGATCGCGTAACAAGGCTTCACACCCGGGGAGCAAGATTCCTCCAACAGCAAAAGCAACGCTCGCCAAACCGCCGAGAAAAGCGTGCAACCGATTACGTTTCATGATTCGTGACTCCGGGAAGCCAATGCTATGGAGAAAATACGACGCGATGGCAGTCAGGACCACATCGCTAGTGTCCACCCCCGCCACCGCCTTCATCAGCGGAAGCAACGTCCGCATCCATCGTCGGGCGTGTCGACAACGGCAGAAGGTCTTCCACGAAGAAGAGGACGTCGCAATTTAGGAACTCGCAGGCGTTGCGGCTCGCAAACTTGAGCGGGTTAAAACTACATCCCGGTGCGAAAGCGATGCCGCACAACACAGTGATCAAGACAACCGCAGTTTCCCTAATTGATCGGATTCGCATATCTCTGAATACTCCAAGGATGGTCGCATCACGCCGACCAGGATGTCTGTTTCCGATCCTTCAGTTGGCGGACTTCAAGAACTTCAGGATTTTTCGGTGCTCCTCTGCCGTAAGGTTTCCCCGCACGCGCATGTGAAGCGCGATCACGTCCCATTCTCGATCGCTGCGCTCGCTCGGGTCGCGAAGATTGTGACACCGCGCACAATTCTGGCGCCAGAGCAACGCTCCGCCGCGGTCCGGACCGTCCGAATCGGCGGCGACGGCGGTCGACGTGCCACCGCCATCCGCCGTCGTCACTTTCGCGGAACTCAGCGTCTTCTGACATCCGCCAGATACTGCGGAAATCGCCGCCGCACCCGCAAAGGCAAGTAGCGCCAATAGTCTTGTATTCATCGCCTTCTCCACAGCGAGGATTCCATATCAGAATCCAATGGCAAATTGCATGAAGAATCCGTCTTCATTGTCGTCACCACGCACGTTGTCGTGCGTGTAAGTGGCCTTCCAAACGATGTTCGGACGGATCCAGTAATCGAGCCCGAATGTCAACCGCTCACGATCCGCACCGCGGGTTGTGGGGCCGGATTCGCGTACCTGATCATAGCGAACAACGAATTCGACGTTCTTGAGGTCAATGCTATCGCCGAGCGTGAAGCTTGTGAGTGTCGGCCGGTACGCCCCTTGCACGAACCATCCGTTGCGCTTGTTGTTGAACGTGAACGGATCGAATGGCCCGGTAAAGACGAACTTGTCGGTGTCCACCCACATGGCCTCCCCTCGGAAGTCCAATCGGCCTTTGATGGCCTCGATCTCGCGTGCGTAACTGAAGTCAACGCCCTGAATAAGCGTATCAACGCCCCGGGACGCCGAACCGCTGTCACCGACTCTCCCGGTCAGAAAAGAATATCCGACTTCCAACTCCGGTATTGGCAAGAATCCGACTCTGCCGCCAAACGTCTTGTCGTTGTTGTTGTCACGGAAGTTCTCGAACCCGAGTTTTCCTGCGGAGGCAAACGCCGTGTCGTCGAAGTTCGGACCGTTCACATAGTATGTGGCATAGTTGAACTTCGTGTCGCCAACCGCAAACCCACCGCGCAACTGGACACCGAGCCCCGTTTCTCCCATCAGTCCGCGCTCATAGATGAGCGGCATGGTGGTCGTCTTGTTGATCCACGGCGGATGCCACCGCTCCCAAAACGTACCGAACGGTATCAGAAACTTGCCCGCGCCGATAGTCATGTAGTCGTTGAGCAAGTAACTGAGCTGGAACTGCCCGAGTTCGACTTCGGTCTCTTCGTCGTCCAGTGCGAGCTCGATTTGCGTCTCGAGCAACAGCCTGTCGATCGGCTTCCACAAAAGAATCGGAGCAATGGCAGCGCCGAATGTTGAATCTATATTGTCGCGATCCTGAAACGTCACGACTGCCGATCCGCCGAGCGCAAAGTTCGTCATGCCCGGCAGCAAAGGTTCCGTCACGTCGGTCAACTCCTCCCGCATGTCTTGAAGGATGGACTCGCGCTGACGTAACGCAAACGCGTCAAATCTCGCCTGCCAGTCTTCCGGCGATGTGTCGCCCACACTGGTCTTGAGTTCCGTAAGTTCCTTGCGAAGTTTTTCGTTCTCTTGCTTGAGCTGCACATACTCGCCTCGGAACTGCTGATACTCCTTCAGGAACTTCTCGAATTCGCGCCGTGTCAATGGTGCATCGCCGGCGGAATCCTGCTGCGCGACGAGAGTCGACACTGGACCCGCGATGCACAGGAAAGCCAGTGCAAACAACCCGAATCGTGACGCATGGAGAGTTTTCATACCATCATCCAGGCCGGGACCCGCTCGTAGTGCTGGGTCGGTTTCAGTGCTCTGCCTATTTTTGCTTTAGAGTGAATTCGACGCGAACCTCGCCGCCGGCGGTCACCGTGACGTTGGCCTTTTGCTTGCCAAGCTTCTCTTGCCATATCACCACCGTGTACGTACCCGCCGGAACGTTTTCGAAACGAAACGTTCCGTCTGCACCGGTCACGGCGTAATACGGGTTCTTGGCAACCACAACCCAACTTGACATCCATGGGTGAATGTCGCAGCCAACGTGAATACGCTCGGTGTAGTCGAAGGTAACATCCAACTTCTTCATCCCTCCCGGCATGGACCGGTTGAACGGTTCGTTCTTCTTTGCATAGAGATGAACGTTGTGGAGTATTCCGTCACTGTTCAGAATATTCAGTGGTTCCCCTTGTGGTACGACGACGATGTGTGGAGAGAATTGGCAACCGTGCTGGTTAAGAATAGCTGGGTTGTCCGCATCGATACTAAAGGGCTTGCCGTGAGCGATCTTTTTAATGTACGCAACAACCCAGCGGACTTTGGCATCGGCGGAAACGACGAGGTCTTCATTTTGAATAGGCTTGACGTGACAAGGTTTATCCTGTCCGGCCACAGTAAGCGTACGCTGTTTGGGAATCGCGCCTTCCCAGTTGACCACACCCACAATTGTTCCGCCGTTTTTGACCTCCATCGGTTTGTACTTGGCAGCGGCCGGACGGGCTGAAAAACACACAACCGCCAGGCATGTCAGCACGGCGAAGGACTGATTTCTAGTTTGCACTCTGTAGCTCCAATCGTTCTCTTAGTGTTTCTGGGATCGCTGCATCACACTTGCCCGGCCAAGAAACGCACGTAGTAGACGAGTTGCCAGACTTGTTCGTCGCTCAGGGCGACGGCCGCCGACATCGGCGTGCCAGGAACGCCGCAACGAATCCGCTTGAAGACTTCCTCCACGGTGGTCCCGCCCCGAAACTCGCCGGACGTCAAATCTCGGACACTGATGGGCTTGCCTTGTTCATCGAGAGGTTTGGCGAGTCCGTCACCGCGTCCAGTCAAGCCGTGGCAAGACGCACAGTTCGCCGCGTACAGCTTGCGACCCGCTTCAGTGTCGCGTTGAAACTCAGATCCTGGTCGTGTCACGTGGATCGCACCGCGCGGCTTGACACGAATGTGCGATATCTCTTCGATCTCCTCCTCCGACGTGTCGTCATCGTCGGAGAACTCTTCACGCAGATCGTCAAGCCAGCCGAGGCGTTGGATCTCTCTGACGTAATCGGCGAGCACGCGGACTTCCGCATCGGTGAGTTGCGGACCCGCGGGCATCTGACCGTAGCGCCGACCGTTCCGGATCGAGTCGCTCAAGTCCTCATCGGTCGGCACTCCATTCAGCGTCGAGACGTAACGGAATCGCTCGTGCCGGAAGTCTCGGGGTGCAACGTCAAGCGCGATCGCAGCTGGCCCTCGCCCCGTTCCAGTATCGCCGTGGCAGGGCGCGCAGTGCGCGGTGAAGAGCTCGTGGCCTTTCAACGTAGCGACCGCTTCGGTAGTGACCGCGTCGGTGGTGGCCATGGATGCTGTCGAGGCAGGGGCTCGGCACGCCGTTTGGCTGAACGCTACCCCGCACGCCAAACCCAAAGCTGCGGTCACCACAACTCCGCCACATGTCACCTTCATTGGGATCATCTCCGTGTCATCGCTCAAATGTTCTGCAACGACATTCGACCGGTTCGCCTGCAAAGAGCGCGCGAGCGCTATTTGACAGGGCCATGCACGCGTAGCGCCAGTGAAAAGATCGAGCCGGTCCTACTTCGACATAAACTCCGTTTTTGACTAGGCTTGCGGGCGAGACACGATCGACGGGTCGTTTCGCAAAAATGAGAAACTGTCGCTGCGTTTCGCAAGTCTGCAACGCCCGTGGCTTGAAACGGGCATGCAGGATACGATGCGGTTGGTGCGAATCTGCCTCGCACGCCGCGGCGACAGCCATGCGAGCGGGAGATTTCGGCGTCCCGTCAATTCTGCCGAGGAGTGAGACTCGTGAAGACCACGCGTACACACGCACTGAACATCCGCCGGATCGTCGGTGGGACGCTCATGCTCGTGTGTTTCGGCGCCAATGTGCTCGCTGTGATCTATGTCACGCGGGAACACAAACTGATCGAGGACACCATCTCGGAGACGACGTCGGACCACGGGGTAGCGTGGGCACGGCTTTGCGCCGTCGAGATGCAAAGTGGAGGTGTTGCGGGTCTTCAGCGCCTGATTGACGCGATCGGACAGAGCCGCGGCGTTCGCCTTGCCATGGTCGTGGGCAACTCCGGGCGGGTCGTTGCTGCGACGGACCCGTCGCAAGTCGGTCGGGTGCATCGCATCGATCACGACGCCATCGCCGAAGACCAGCCGTCAGAAGCGCACCACGTAGAAGAACTCGGGCCGTCGCCTACGGGTTTCTTTCATGAGGAAGGACACACCTTCCAATTCGTCTTCCCCATTCGCAACGACGGAAAAGACTACGGCGAACTCATATTGGATGTGAATACCGCCTGGGGCAACCTGCAGGCGAAAGCGCTGGCGCTGAAAGGCTTGGCGCTTGTCTTTGCCGTGACCTTGCTGATAGGGTTGGCAGCGTGGGCTCTCGACTGGCGATTGCGTAAGGCTGTCAAAGCCCTCATCGCCGCAACCCGAGCCATCGCCAAGGGCGAGCGAACCTTCGACGTCGAGGTCGGAACCGGCGACGAATTGGACATTCTGGGAGATAGCGTCAAGCAACTCGCCGAGGCGCTTCAAGACACCGAGGAGAGAGTGGCACACTGGCATCGAGAACTTGAATCCACAATCGCCAACCGAACTGCACAGCTCGAAGAGTCGCAACAGCTTCTTGCCGAACGCGAAAAGATGGCCGCGCTGGGGTTGATGGCCGCGGGCATCGTGCACGAGATCGGAAACCCTCTAACTGCGATGTCGGCGATCGTCCAGCGAATACAGCTTAAAGCCAATGCGGCGCTTGGAGAAAAGTGCGGCGTGTTGGTCGAGCAGATCGATCGGATCTCAAGAATTGTCGACGACATGCGCCAAGTGGCGAGGCCGGTGTCCGCCAGAGGTTATTCGACGAACGTCAATGAGACGCTGCGCATCGCCATCAAGGTGACGCAATACGACCCCCGGTCGAAGATGGTGAAGATTAGCACCGAGCTTGCGAACGAGGTTCCCCGAGTATCGGGCAATGCCGACCGATGGCAGCAAGTCTTCATCAACCTGATCATCAATGCGTTGGACGCCATGCCCGACGGAGGACAGCTAACCGTTTCGACTTCTGTTTCCGGCGAGCTTGTGATCATTTCTTTTCGCGATACCGGCAGTGGCATGACGCCCGATCAGATCAGGAACCTGTATCACCCTTTCTTTACGACAAAGGCGAGCGGGGGGATGGGATTGGGACTGTCGGTTTGCAATAGCATCGTACGGAGCTACGGAGGCGACATCGCGGTAACAAGTCAACTCGGATCGGGTACCGAGTTTCGGATTACCCTCCCACCATACGAGGAGCGGCCCCGTTCGGCCACGTATCCGAAGACCGGTGTTCACGACGACGAGGTTCCCGACGCGACGTTTGACCCGAAGTTGCTTCACGCCCCACGGAAAGCGACACCGTAGCTCATGTCTGCCACCATCTTGATCGTTGAAGACGAGCGCGCCATTCGGGAAGAGTTGGCCGATTTCCTCCGCGAGGAGGGGTTCTCGTGTGTTCTGGCTTCCAATGGCCAAGAGGGTATTGCGTGCGTCGATGGTCGCGACCTTGACGTGGTCCTCCTCGATGTCCGCCTTCCGGACATGTGTGGCATTGATGTGCTGGCCCGCTTGAGAGCACTTGCCCCCGAATCGCACGTCTTCATCATGACAGCACATCCATCGGTCGATACGGTCGTCTCGGCGCTCAGGCTGGGCGCCATCGACTACGTGACCAAGCCGCTCATCCTCGAGGACTTACTACAGAAAATCAGACGATCGATCGAATTCCGTGCTCAGCAAATGGAAATCCGCTGGTATCGTCAGCAATTGCAAATCGAATACGGTTTCTCGAACATCATTGGCAAGTCTCAAGCAATGAAGGATGTATTCACCCTGGTCCAACGCGTCGCTTCGACCGAATCACCGGTCCTCGTCACCGGCGAAAGCGGAACAGGCAAAGAACTGATTGCCAACGCGATTCACCATAACGGAACCCGGAGAGATGCACGCCTCATCCCACTCAACTGTGCGGCGATTCCGGCGGCGTTGCTCGAATCTCAGATGTTCGGACACCTGAAAGGAGCGTTCACGGGTGCAGATGTGCGAACTGCAGGCCTGTTCGCAGCCGCCAGCGGTGGGACACTGCTTCTTGACGAAATCGGCGAGTTGCCACTGGAGCTTCAGCCCAAGCTGCTTCGAGCGGTAGAGCAGCAGAGCGTTCTCCCCGTCGGTGCGACCGAGCCGGTGAGCATTGACACGCGCATCATCGCGTCGACGAATACCGATCTTCAGCAGGCTGTAAAGGACGGCCGCTTTCGGGCCGACTTATTCTACCGGCTCGCCATCGTGACCATCGAGATTCCGCCGTTACGCGACAGAGTCGAAGACATCCCCGCGCTCGTTGAACGGTTCGTCGCCAAGCTGAACACGAAGTTGCGAAAGAACTTCCGTGGCGTATCGAATGCGGCACTCGGACACCTGCTGCGATACCGTTGGCCTGGCAATGTGCGAGAGCTGCAGAATGTCATTGAGCGGGCCATGATCCTACAAGATGGCGATTTGATCACGCCTTCGGCACTGCCGTCAAGCTTGCTCGAACGGCCCCATCCGGACCGCGTCGTCGGACCGCTGAAAGCCGCCGTCCATGAGTTTGAAAAAGAATACATCAACCGTATTCTCCAAGTAACGAATGGAGACAAGCAACTTGCAGCCGAGTTGCTTGGCGTCAGCGTGAGCTCGATCTATCGCAGACTTCAAGCCATCGAAGACGAAACCGGTGAATTCGGGCACAACTGAGCACTCGATTGCCCCACCTCGCATCCAAATCATGTGCCAGCCGTTGTGAAAGTTTGGCCAGCGTAAACATCGGCGCGGTCATGAGCGTTCTTGGCGGCCGGGTGCGGTATCGTCGCCACCGGTCGTAGAAGGCCGCCGCGGCGGTCTCTCGGACGTGGCGAACGTTTTCTTGCGCCGCAGGATGTGGTGGTAATGTTGTGCAAACCGGTGCGACTCGTCGCGAACTTGTTGCAACACTCTTAAGGCCTCATTGTTGCGAGAAAATCGCACCGGGGCGCTGCGGGCCTGAATGTAGACTTCCTCCATGCGCTTGGCGAGCGAGATGACCATGGGCGGCTGAATGTTCATTTCTTCAAACGCTTCTTGGGCAGCGTGAAGCTGCCCCAAACCGCCGTCGATCAGGATGACGTCCGGGTAGAGTTCTTCGCCGACGGCTGCGTGCCGATATCGCCGCGACACCACTTCACGAATGCTCGCGTAGTCGTCCGTGCCGATGACCGTCTGAATCTTGAATCTCCGGTATGCATTCTTGAACGGCTTGCCGTCAATGAAGCACACGAGAGAGCCCACGGTCTCCTCGCCCATCAGATTGGCAATATCAATGCCTTCAATACAGCGAGGCGGGCGTTCCAGCCCTAGCAATGCGGCGAGCTTTTCGAGACCCTTCGCGGGATCGATGTAAAACACTTCCGGTTGGGCGTCGTCGACAACATCGCCGGACAGCGCCAACGAGTTGATCGCCTTGATTCGGTCTCTCAGGCGGGCAGCCTCTGCGTAATCGCGATGGGACGAGGCCTCTTTCATTTCCTTGGTCATCTGCCGAACGACGACACTGCGTTTCGAGGCTAGGAACTTCTTCAACCGCTGAATGTCTTTCTTGTAGTCCTCCTTCGCAATCAACGCGGCGCACGGTGCAGTGCACTGGTTGATCGCATGCAGCAGGCAAGGCCGAAAGAACCGACGCGATTCGTCACCCTCTGCAATGTCAAGCTCGCACGTGCGAAACTTGAACACTCTTTGCAGGGCGTTGACTGCGTCCCGCACGCCGGACGGGCTGGAGAATGGCCCGTAGAGTTTACTGCCCTTCAGTCTTGGCGTGCGTGTTACGAATACAGCCGGAAAGTCGTCACGAGTCGTGATCTCAATGTAGGGGAAGGTCTTGTCGTCTTTCAGCATCGCGTTGAACGGCGGCTGAATGTCCTTGATGAGACGGCTCTCTCGCAATAGGGCGTCCACTTCAGTATCGCAGTCGAGGAATGCGACATCGGTGACCATGGTGGCCATCCGGGCGATCTCCGGACCGCGAGTGTTGAGCAGGTCCGCGGACGGTTGAAAATAGCTGCTCACGCGAGAGCGCAAGTCCTTCGCCTTGCCGATGTACAGCACACGGCCTTCGGCGTCCTCGAACAAGTACACGCCTGGCGACTTTGGAAGACTCGCGATCTTCTCGCGAATGCGATCGATTCGGTCTGCGTCATTCATCGTCGATCATTCTATCGAATCGCACCATCCGGCGGTACTGAGAATCGACGACAACGCCCGCGTGTTGGGCGGGGGTTGGTGTGTGCTGACGCACGCGAGTAGGTGTTGGGGCGAGCGTGGAAACCGCTACGAACGTTTCAAGGAAAGGATCTACTTTCGGGCCGGTATGATGCCCTCGGACGCGAGAGCAGCGACGTCGCCTTGGGGCAGACCGCTTTCGGTGAGGATGGATTCGGTGTGCTGGCTGTATCGCGGTGCAAAGGGATATTCCGCCGCGGCGCGATCCAGATCCACCGCGGGGGGCGGGAGCTTGATGGGCTTGCCGTCGGGGCGGCGCGTGGTGGTGAGTACCGGGGCGATCGCCTCCATGTCGCGAACCTGCTGAACGGTGTGGATCGGTGCATGCGGTATCTTGTTCTTTGAGAACTCTCGTATCAGTTCTTCAGAGCAGCACGTAGCCGTGACGTTTGCGATGTCCTGGTGGATCGCCGCCCGCTGGGAGTGGCGGCCTGCGTTGGTGCGGCGAATCTCGCAGTTCAGCGACCGGAACTTCGGGAGTTCGACCAGCCGCAACCACTGCAGGTCGTTGCCGATGGCGATCAAGATGTGCCCATCCCGCGTGGGATAGACGTTGACGGGTATGAACTTGCGATGCTCGTTGCCGCAACGCGTCACCTCGAGCGTGTCGCAATCGCAGTCGAGCAAGGGGAGGGTGGTGATTAGCCAGGAGGCTGCTGCTTGCAGCATGGAGACGTGGATCGCACGGCCTTCACCGGTCTCCGCCCGTTCAGCGAGCGCGAGACAGACGTTTGCGTAGACCTCATCGCCCGCCTTGAGGTCGACGATGGGTATGCCCGACAGCATGGGCGGTCCATTTGGATCGCCGGTTACCTCCATGAAGCCGGCCATCGCCTGGATGGCGGGATCGTATCCCGGCGTGTTCGGATATTGCGGTCCCATAGCGGAGATGCCGGCCCAGATGATGTCCGGCTTGGCCTCTTTGAGCGTATCGTAGTCGATCCCCAGCGCCTGATATCGCGCGGGGAGTGTGTTGCAGCAGAAGATGTCGACATGCAGCGTGGCGATCAACGTCTTGAGCAGCTCGCGACCCTTGGGGTGCTTGAGGTTCAGCGCGATGGCTTCTTTCCCTACATTCGGCGCGACGAAGTAGGAGCGCCGGTCGTCATCCGCAACCATGCCGCCGATGTAGCGATTGGGATCGCCGGGCAGGTCCGAACCGTCGGAAGTGGATTCCAGTCGAATGACGCGCCAACCCAGTTGCACAAACCGCAGCGTCGCATAACTCAGGGAGAGCGCCTGTTCCATGGAGATGACCGTGCGGCGTTTCATGGGCGTTGCCCATCCCGCTGTTTCAACCCGCGTAGAACTCGTTCCGGGGTTAGTGGCAACTCGTAGAACCTGACACCGGTTGCATTGTACAGAGCGTTGACGATCGCCGCGGCGGTGCAGATGGCCGGCGCTTCGCCGACGCCCTTCGCCCCGACCGGCCCCTCGGGGTCGTTGGTCTCGATGAAGTGCATGTCGATCTGCGGGATTTCCGGAGCGGTGACCAACTTGTAGTCGCGGAAGCTTGGGTTCTGCACTCGACCATCCTTCACGATCAGGTGTTCCGCGATCGCGTACCCCATGCCCATCACCACGCCGCCCTCGATCTGTCCTTCGATGCCCATCGCGTTGATCACCCTGCCGACATCGTGGGCTGATGTCACCTTCAGGATGCGGATGACGCCGGTGCGGGTGTCGACCTCCAACTCCACAACTTGCGTGCCGAACGCATACGAAGCGGAGACGTCGCCTTTGAATTCGCCGTCCTGCATGACGCTGGGTGGCTCATAGTAGTCGGAGGTGATGACCACGTCGTTCTTGCGGGCGAAGTGCAGCGAACGAATGAGTTTGCCGAGTTCCAGCAGCGGCTCACCGGTTTCTTGCGTAACAACCCGTCCCTTCCGCAAGTCGAGCGTGCCGGGATCGACCGTAAGTTTCTCGCCGGCTGCTTTGAGCAGCTTGTCCTTCGCTTTGCGGGCGGCGCCTCTCGCAGAGTTCCCGGCGATGAACGTGGTGCGGCTGGCGTGGACGCCCACGTCCCATGGCGTGATTTCGGTATCGTTGTTGATGACGGAGATGGCGGAGACCGGCAGGCCAAGTTCCTCGCCGACCAATTGCGCAATGACCGTTTCGGATCCCTGGCCTATCTCGGTCGAGCCGGTGATCACCGTGACGTGTGCGTGATCGTCAATCTTCAGAATCGTGCCGCACCCGTCTGAGCGATAAATCTTCGCCCCGCCGCCCACATGGAGCAACGACGCCATCCCAATGCCACGCTTGATGGGACAACATGCGCTGGTCGGGGTGGCCTGAGCTTCGAGATTCGCATCGTGGCGAGTGACGAACCGGCTGTTTTCGGTTGCGGCGTTCAAGCACTGGGACAAGCCGCACGTGCGAAACACCATGCCCTGCGGCGTGGTTTCTCCCGTCTGCTGAGCGTTGTGCAGGCGAAATGCCAACGGGTCCATGCCGACCGCCTCGGCCAACTTGTCCATGTGCGACTCGACGGCGAACGTCGCTTGCAGATTGCCGAAACCGCGGAATGAGCCGCTGTAAGGATTGTTCGTGTACACGACGGTGGTGTGATAGCGACAGTGCGGCACACGATACAGAGACGACACCGTCTGCATGATGACAAAAGGCGTGGTCGCGCCCCAGGATGTGTAGCCGCCGTTGTCGTGCAACGTCCGACAGTCTCGAAACGTGAGCGTGCCGTCCTTCGCCACGCCGCTGCGTAAGGTCAGCTCCACCGGCTGGCGTGTCGGAGAAGCCAGAAATTCCTCTTCTCGTGAAAACAGCAGGCGTACCGGTCGGCGGGTTGCTCTTGCCAGGAAGATGCAGATCGGCTCGAACGGGTAGATGTCCAGTTTGCTGCCGAACGCTCCGCCGATGACCGGCTGAATCACGCGGATCTTCTCCGGCGGAACATCGATGACTGGCGCGATTTCTTTCTTGTAGAGGAACGGAACCTGGGTCTGCGAGTGGACGGTGAGGTTGCCCTCGGAATCGAATTGGGCGACCACGCCGCTGACCCCCATGCAGCAGTGGGCCACGAAGTGCAATCGAAAAGTGTCCTCGATCACGATGGCTGATTCAGCCTCACCTCGGGCGATGTCGCCATGGCTGTAGTCGTACGTGAAGGGAACGTTGGTCGGATGCTGGTCATGGATGACGGGCGCTCCGTCCTGAAGCGCCTCCGCAGGCGAGAAAACGGCTGGCAGGTCTTCGTAGTCGACGTCGATCAGCTTGATCGCCTGCTCGGCGATGTCTTGCGTTTCGGCAGCCACGGCGGCAATCTCATCGCGCTCGCAGCGCACCTTGTCCCGTTTGAGCGGCGGGTTGTCCCTGCCATGACCGAGCCCCACACCGGGTGTGTCAGCCGCAGTGATGACCGCGTGAACTCCGGGCAACGCCCTCGCCGCACTGGTGTCGATGCGGACGATTCGCGCGTGCACGCGTTCACTTCGCAGAATCTTGCCGACCAGCATTCCCGGCAGATCGACGTCATGGACGTACTGCGCAGCCCCGGTGACCTTCTTGGGAGCGTCGAGCTTGGGCACGCGCTTGCCGATCAGTGTTTCTTTCTCGACGGCGGTGGTCATACGTGTTCCCTCGACGATGGCCGATTGCGGTCCAGCGCTGCCGCGATGGCATCGATGATTTTGTGATAGCCGGTACAGCGACACAGGTTGCCTTCGATGCCGCGTTTGATCTGGTCGACGCTGAGATTCGCATCCCGATTCAAGAGGGATGTGCCCTGCATAATCACACCCGGTGTGCAGAATCCGCACTGGGTTGCTCCGCGTTCGACGAACGCCCGTTGCATCGCGGACAGTCCGTCGGCAGTCTGCACGCCTTCGATCGTGGTCAGCCTCCGCCCGTCGCAGTCGACGGCAAACATCAGGCAGGCGTTCACAGTCTTTCCGTCAACGAGAATCGTGCACGCTCCACACTCGCCTTCGCCGCATCCGTACTTGGTTCCAGTCAGTCTCAACTCGTCGCGGAGCATGGTTAGCGTGTCCGTGGTGACCGGCACGTCAACACACACTGCATTGCCGTTGAGCGTGAAACTAATCTCTTGCTTGATGCACTTCATGCAGCAACCGTTCCGTCAATTCACGAATCAACTGCGTTCGATACCACGCCGACGCACGCACGTCGGAAATCGGCGAAACCTCCTGCGCAGCCACCTGCGCGACTTCCGCGATGTGGGTGTCGTCCAGCGCGACGTCTGCCAGGGCAGCCTCGGTTTTGCGCCCGCGAATCGGAGTCGGCGCGACCGCCCCAAACGCAACCCGAGCATCCTTGAAGGAGCCGTTCTCCTTCACGCCCGCGAGTCCGACCGAGACCACGGCGATATCCAGCGCCGGCCGGGTACCGAACTTGTGGAATCTGCACACTGTGTGCGGCTTGGGCAGGGGAAACTCGACCGCCGACAGAACCTCATCACACTCGATACGAGTCTTGCCCGGGCCGACGAAAAAATCGCAGAGCGGCACGCGACGGCACACCACGCAGCCGTTTCGCCACGATGCTAACTCGACTTCAGCGTCCAGCAAAAGCAACGGAATAATCATGTCACCTGCGGGGGAAGCGTTGCAGATGTTGCCGCCGATGGTGGCTGCGTTACGCACCTGCCCGCTGGCGAAGCAATCCGCCGCCTGAACCACGACATTGGCCGCCTGTCTGAGAAACTCGCTGGCGAGAATATCAGTGATTGACGTCAGCCCACCGATGCGAACTACATCGTCCGATTCACTGATACCCCGGAGATCGGCAATGCGGTTGACGTTGACCAGTGTCGGTCGAAGCGGACGCGCGCCGGCGCGCATCTGTGGCAAGACGTCCGTCCCGCCGGCGAACATCGTCGCCGGGCCTTCGGCGAGGATCTGCGTCACCTCGAGGAGCGATTCGGGGACTTCGTATCGTTCGACAACTTCCATAGTCCTACCGTTCAGATGACCGGCCGAGTCGCGGATTCAATCCTAACCAGCCACTAGACACGCACCGGCTCCTCGTATCGTCCGTAGACTTCAACCAAACATGCGGTCAGTTCGCCGACGGTGGCATACGCTTGGACGGCGTCGATGATTGCAGGCATGACGTTCCGCCCGGCGGATGCGTCATCGCGAACCCGCTGCAAAGTACGTTTTACGTCGTTGTTGTTCCGTTCAGCTTTGATACGCTCCAAACGCTGTACCCGCTCGGCACAAGCGCTTTCGCTGAACGAATGAAACTCGACCTGTTGCTGCTCCTCTTCGACGCGGTAGCAGTTCTTTCCAACCTTTCGAATCTCGCCGCTTTCCAGCTTCTTTTCCCGTTCGTAGGCCTGTTTCGACACCTCATTCTGAATGTGGCCTTCGGCGATGCCGCGAACAATGCCGCCCCGCTCGTCGACTTCCTTCATCTCCGCCCGAATCTTCTCTTCCATCTGATTCGTCAAGGTCTCGACGTAGTACGACCCCGCGAGCGGATCGACCGTGTCGCACAAGCCCATCTCTTCCATCAGTATCTGCATCGTACGCAGTGAAATCCGCGAAGCCTTCTCCGACGGAATCGTGTATGCCTCGTCGTAACAGCACAAAGCCATCGTCTGCGTTCCGGACAGAGCGCTGATCAGCGCGTAGTACGCGCCGCGAACGATGTTGTTCTCAGGCTGTTCAATGGTCAGACCGGCTCCGCCGCCGCCGGCGATCATGCGCATCCACATCGAGCGCGGGTCTTGGGCGTCGTACTCGTTCTTGATGATCTTCGCCCAGCACCGACGTCCGGCGCGAAACTTGGCGACCTGTTCGAACAGATTGCCGTGCAGATCGAAGTTGAACGACAGCCGCGAGGCGAAATCATCGATCTTCAGGCCTCTCTCCAGCAAATGGTCGATGTACGCCCGGGCGATGCAGAACGCGTAGGCCATCTCCTGCACTGGAGTCGCTCCGGACTCGCGGATGTGGTAGCCACACACGCTCACCGGGCTGTAGAGCGGGGCGTGCTCCGCACAGTACAAGACCGTGTCGCCCACCAGCTTGATCGACGGCTCAACTGGGAAGACCCACGTGCCGCGACCGATGAACTCCTTGAGGATATCATTCTGGGCCGTTCCGCGCAGTTTTCGAATGTCGTATCCGCGCTTCTGGGCCACGGCAAAATACATCGCGATCAGTGTGGCCGCTGCTCCGTTGATGGTGAGAGAGACAGTGATTTTCTCAAGGTCAATGCCATCGAACGCGGTCTCGAGATCCTCCAGCGTGTCGACCGCCATCCCCACGCGGCCGACCTCTCCTGCAGCGGCGGGATCGTCGGAGTCCAGTCCGTTCTGGGTCGGCAGATCGAACGCCACGTTCAATCCCGTCTGTCCGTTGTCGATCAGATAGCGGAAGCGCTTGTTCGTTTCCTGCGGCTGGCCGAAGCCGGCGTACTGCCGCATGGTCCAGGGTCGCCGGCGATACATGTACTTGTGAATGCCGCGCGTGAACGGAAACTCGCCGGGATCGCCGATGTCGTCAACGCCACCGCTGGCCTCGACGTCGGCCGGCGTGTAGATCGGCTTAATCTCCAGGTTCGACTCGTTGACCAGCGGTTCGATATCCGGCGCTTTCTTGCGATTCATCGTACGTTCTCACGAATGAAATCAGCGATGGCTTGCATCTGCGTACCGACGGCGAAGACTGCATCAACGCCGAGTTCCTTCAGGCGTGCATGATCCCGCTCGGGGATGTTACCGCCAACGATCCACAGCATGTCGCTCGCCCCGTGGTTCCGCATCAGTTGTGAGACTTGTTCGCAAATGGGGATGTGCGAACCGGAGAGAATTGACAGCCCCAGTACGTCCGCTCTCTCCTCAACGGCGCGACGGACGATCTGTTCGGGCGTTTTCTTCAGGCCGGTGTAGACCACGTCAAAACCCGCATCCATCAGCACGCGAGCGACGACTTTCGCACCCACGTCGTGACCGTCCAGGCCGGGCTTGGCCAGCAGAACCCTGATTCGCTTCTCCCGGTCGCTCATGCCGTCAGATCCTTTGCAATGATCAGCTTGTTGATCTCGCTGGTCCCGCCGCCGTAGAGCGTGAAACGAATGTCGCGCAAGTAACGCTGAGCGGCGAATTCCTTGGCGTAACCGTACGAGCCGAGGATGCGGGTCGCGTGATCACAGGTCTCGACGGCCCGCTCGGTCGCGAACAACTTGGCCATCGACGCTTCGCGCGTGCATGGTCGACCCTGATCCCTCAGCCACGCCGAGTAGTGGACCAGATGCGTGGCAGCTTCGAGGTTCGTCGCCATGTCGGCAAGCTGCATCTGAATCGCCTGAAACTTGTTGATCGGTCTCCCGAACTGCCGGCGCTGCGCGGAGTACGCTAGCGCGTCTTGCAAAGCAGCACCAGCCACACCGTTGGCGAGTGCTCCGGTCATGATCCGAATGTCGGCCAGGATTTCTCTCAAAAGGCGTTCGCCTTCGCCTTCTTCGCCAAGCCGGTGATCCTCCGGGACGAAACAATTCTCGAAGAACACTTCGGACGTCGGGGAGGCGAGGCAACCCATCTTTTCGATCGCCCTGCCGACTTTGAGTCCGGCGAATTCCTTTTCCACAAGGAAGATCGTCAGACGTTTGTCCTCGCCGCTACGGGCAAACACGGTGAAGAAGTCCGCCAGCGGCGCCGAGGTGATCCACGTCTTCTGGCCGTTGAGGCGATATCCGCCCTCGACCTTCTCAGCAAACGTGACGATGGCCGACAGGTCGCTGCCTGCATCGGGTTCGGTGATACAGATCGTTCCGATCTTCTCGCCACGAATCGCGGGCTTGAGCAATCGTTCGTGAACGTCGTCGTTGCCAAGGGCGAACAGGAAGTGCGTGCCCATCAGGGATTGCATGGCTGCCCCGGCTGCGACGGAGAGGGAACCGCGGGCGACTTCGCTGATCGCCAGGCAGAAACTCAAGAGATTCTGCCCCGCGCCTCCGAGCACTTCGGGATACCGCAGGCCAAACAAGCCCAGGTCGGCTAGTTCCCCGAACAGTTCCCTGGGAAATTCGCCGGCCTCATCAATGGCTGCTGCCTGCGGCTTGATCCGCTCATCGCAGAAGCGACTGAACGTGTCCCGCAGGAGCTGCTGATCTTGTGATAGCTCAAAATCCATTATCGCATCGTTCTTCAGTTTTGCCGGCGATGTCTCCTCTTTGACGTCGCCTCTTGATCGATCGCGAGGGAGACTTCGTCGAGCACAACGCCGTAGTCGTCCCGCGCAGACTGGATGGAAATTACACCGTTTCGCACTTCCTCGGCGACGCGCTCTGCGGAGCGATCGTGGGGATCGCCAAGACCGCCGCCACCGCCGGCCTGTTGGTGGTAAATCGTGCCGGCTGGAAGACCGGTGACCAGGTCGAGGCTACGTGGGATCTTCTCGGTACCGTTCGGCAACCGCAGCTTGATAGAATTCAGGCTGCCGTCGCCCCCGCCGTGCACACCGAAGGCCGCCTCGACGTCGCCATCTCCGAAGACGACCAGCTGGGTGTCATCGGCCCCGATCTCGAAAATGGTCTCCACGCCCAGACCGCCACGCCACTGCCCCACACCGGCCGAGTCGCACAGGTACTCGTGCTTGCGCAAGACGTGCGGCGTTTGCTGCTCGAACATCTCGTAGTCCTGATCCAGCAATCCGCCGGACGCATCGATCATGCCGATGTGATCGTAGCCGTCCACGCCTCGCACCGCGCCCGAACCGCCCTTCAACCCCAT
>CAYQFV010000004.1:0-10585 GCA_964416845.1 uncultured Phycisphaeraceae bacterium
GTTTCGGCGGGACGCCCACCACTCGTCGGCGCGTCGGAACCGAAATGGAGTCCGTGCCGCACAGATAGCGACCAGTGATCGACCGGTCGCAACCAGCCACCTCGTCGACATCGCCGCTGACCACCACGTGCCCGCCCTTAATGCCAGGCCCGGGTCCGAAGTCGACGATCACGTCAGCCGTGCGCATGGTGTCTTCGTCATGTTCCACCACGATCACCGTGTTGCCCATGTCTCGAAGTCGCAAGAGCGAATCGAGCAGACGACGATTGTCGCGCGCGTGCAGACCGATGCTCGGCTCGTCCAGAACGTACAGCACGCCCACCAGCCCCGACCCAATCTGCGATGCCAACCGAATCCGCTGCGATTCCCCGCCAGACAGCGTCGGCGCGGTGCGATCGAGCGTCAGGTAGTGCAACCCGACGTCAATCAAGAACTGCAATCTCGCGTGGACTTCCTTCAACACGTCCTCGGCGATCACCTGCTGGGTCGCGGTCAGTTTCAGCGCAGACAAGTATTCCGCCGCATCCGCGATCGACATCGTCAAGCAATCGTGCAGCGATACACCGCCGATCTTCACCGCCAACGCCTGCGGATTCAGCCGCGCCCCGCCACAATCCGGACAGCGCGTTCGGCGCATGTACTTTTCATAGTACGCCCGCACGAACGATGACTTGGCTTTTCGATGCTTGTCGCGCAGTTCCTTGATGACGCCGTCGAACGTCCCGCCATGTCGCCAAACGCCGCCCGACCACTTCCATTCGAACGTCAGATGCTTGTCGCCCAATCCGTACAGCAAGCCGTCTCTTGCACGCGGGGGCAAGTCCTTCCACGGGGTCGTCAGACTGACGCCCAGTTCCTTGGCGACAGCCTGATAGATGTGTTTCCGCCATTTGCCGATCTTCACGCGCATCGGCTCGATCGCCAGGCCGAGAAACGATTTCGAGGGGTTGGGAATGAGAAGGTCAGCGTCGAAATCGAACCGCGTACCCAGCCCGTCGCAGGTCAGACACATCCCCGTCGGGGAATTGAAGCTGAACAACTGCGGTGAGGGCGGCTCGAAACTGAGATCGCAATGGGTGCACGCGTAGCGAGACGATAGCAACAGGTCTTTGGTATCACGAGATTGGCCGCGCGGTCCGGCTGATTCGTCGACCGGTCGAACGATGATCGTTCCATCGCCCAATTCGAGCGCCGCCTCGATCGATTGTGCCAATCGCGATTTCGCCGAAGGTTTGATGGCTACGCGATCGACGACGATTTCGATGTCATGGCGAATGTTGCGGTCGAGCGTCGGCGCTTCCGCCAGTTTCACTACCTCGCCGTCAACCCTCGCCCGCGCGAACCCCCGACGCAGCATGTCGTCAAACAGGTCGCGAAACTCACCCTTCTGCTTGCGTGCGACCGGGGCGAGAAGCATCACGTTCTCGCAATCCTCCAGCGACAATACCCTCGCCAGTATCTGGTCCCGTGTCTGCGCGGTGATAGGCCGATCGCAACGCGTGCAGTGCTGTTCACCGATCCGCGCGAACAACACGCGCAAGTAGTCATGAATCTGCGTCACCGTCGCGACCGTGCTTCTGGGATTCCAGCCGCCCGCCTTTTGTTGAATCGAGATCGTGGGGCTCAAGCCTGTAATCAGGTCGACGTCGGGCTTGGCAACCTGCCCCAGAAACTGGCGGGCGTAGGAGCTGAGGGATTCGAGGTATCGGCGCTGACCTTCAGCGTGCAAGGTGTCAAACGCCAGGCTGCTCTTTCCGCTGCCCGATACGCCGGTGAAGCAGATCAGCCGGTTACGCGGAAGGGTCAGATGCACGTCCCGCAGGTTGTGCTCGCGGGCACCTTTCACCACGATGGTTTGAGGTTCCACGTTTCCCGCTCCCAGAATCCAGGCCTCGAAGATCAATCATGGAATGACGGGGGCGACACACCCGCTGCGATGGCAATGATCGACCCGAACGTCGGTCAGCCACTCTTGCCGTCAGAAACCCCGGCGGCGGCGCGGTCCGACACGGCGTTCTTGATCTCACGCAAATGACGGCGCTCCCGCACGAACCCGACCTGCACGACGCGCCAATGGTCGGCTTCGCGAACCAATTCGAATTGCGCAATCACCGATGCATTCGGATCTCCGGACGGGTCCGCCAACTCGAGGTACACTCGCGTCCAGCGATCTCGATTCGGGTCGTTGCGGTATTGTGCGTTGCTGGTCACCAGCCGGTGTTGAGCTTCAGGCCAATCGCGAGGGAAATCGTTCGTGTAGTGGGCCAGCGTCGGTGCCCAATGCCAGACAATCTGCCGAATATTTTCGGCTCGTCCCAAGCTCTGTCGCAGGCTTCTCGCAAAAATCGTATCCGGGGCACAGACTTGGAGTTCACGCGCAAACGCCGCTTCTCTCGCTTGGCGATCGTCGCCCGCGTCCACGTCGTCTTTGATCGCCCGGAGCAGCACATAGACGACCTTTGCAGGGTCAGCCGACTCGTCGAGCGTTATCCCCGCGTCGGTCACCGTGGTGACTACCACATGACGGTCGCCAGCCCGGACCACCCGCGCGTCGTCGCCGCATCCGCCGCACACCAGCCCCAACGCCACGCTGCCGAACCACACGCCCGTCGCCCACCGCGTGCGAGCGCCTCGTCGGGTTCGATTGAATCGACCTGTCCGTTGTGATTCCGTCATGATTTCTCCACCTTGCGTCGAGGCAGTGTAGTCCCGTCGTAAGAGAATGCAAACGAGCGATCCGCTTGTCCGGCCGCCATTTCGCCGGTAGCATCACCGATGCCCGTTTCGAGCGTCGCCGGTGGTGGCTGTACCCGCGAACACACCGTCCAGGGGTCGGTCCCCGTCGCGCCCGCGCGCCGAGCCGTTTCTGCAAGGACGGAGAATGGTCGAACAGAACAAAAACCTCTGGGCTCCTTGGCGCATGGAGTACATTCATTCCCTCGGTCCCGATGCTCGGGACGACGGCTGCTTCCTTTGCACGTATTGGCAGCATCCCAAAGACGACGTCGCCAACCGGGTCCTCTGGCGATCCGACAACGTTTATGTCGTGATGAATCGTTTCCCCTACACCAACGGCCACCTGCTCATCGCGCCCGGTGCACACGTTGGCGACATGACCGCCATGGACGACGATCTCCTGGCGGAAATGACCCGCGCGACCCGAGACGCTATTCGCGTTCTCACCGACGTCGCCAGCCCGCAAGGATTCAACGTCGGCATCAACTTAGGCCGCTGCGCCGGAGCAGGGCTGCCCGATCACATCCACACCCACATCGTGCCGCGATGGAACGGCGACACGAACTACATGGCGGTTGTCGGCGACGTTCGCGTCATACCCCAATCGCTCGATGCCCTCCATGAACAACTTGTGACCGCCGCCGACAACATCGGCCTAACCACCTGACCGCCCGTCGGACCCGGCGTGCGGGGCGACTCGCTGCAATGAACCAATCGACGCCCGCGACAACGCCAGCCCTCGCACCGTACTGCGTCAATCCTCGAGAATCGGGGAATCGCCTGCACTCCGAGCCGCCGTTTTCCGATGACGCCTTCGCCGTCGACCGACGCAGGATTCTGGCAGCGACTGCCTTTCGCCGCCTGCAACACAAGACCCAAGTATTCGTCGACGTCGAGCACGACCATTTTCGATCGCGTCTCACGCACACGTTGGAAGTGGCCGACATCGCTCGGCGAATCGCGGTCGCCCTTGGCGCGAACGAACGTCTTTGCGAAGCGATCGCCCTAGCCCACGATCTGGGTCACCCACCCTTCGGCCACGCCGGCGAGAGCGCGCTGCAACATTGCATGAGAGAACACGGGGGCTTTGAACACAATGTACACACGCTGCGCGTCGTGGATGAATTGGAGCATCCGTTCCCCGAATTCCATGGCCTCAACCTGACGTTTGAGGTCCGCGAGGGGATCATCAAACATCAAAGCACCTTCGACCATCCCCAAGCGCCCGACGCGGACCTCGCCGTCGCACCGTTGATCGCCGCCGGGCCACGCGCCACCGTTGAAGGGCAAATCGCCTCCGTCGCGGATCGGCTCGCCTACAATTGTCACGACCTCGAAGATGCCCTCGGCGCTGACCTCATTCGCGAAGCGGATCTGGCCGGTGTCGCCGCATGGGCAGATGCAGCCGCCCCCGTCCGCGCGAAGCATCCAACCCTCGCCACGCCGGCCGTACGACGCCCCATTCTCGCCAACCTCATCGACCGGCTCATCACCGACGTCGTCGCCGAGTCGCTTCGACGACTGGCCGCCGCGCCAATCGACAACGTCTCCGCGGTGCGACATGCCGGCCGCGACATGGTGGCGTTTTCGTCTTCCATCGAGGCGATCCTCGTGCAAATCGAGGAGTTCCTGCGAGACCGGGTCTATCAGTGCCCGATCGTCGTTGCGGCAGACTCGGACGCCCGCTCCGTCGTCCAAGATCTGTTCGATGTGTTTCTCGCAAACTCTGACCGCTTGCCGCCGCGGTTCGCGTCGCGCGTTTCCAACCAAGGTCATCACCGAGTCATCTGCGATTACGTCGCCGGCATGACCGATCGGTTCTGCCGCGCGGAACACGCCCGACACCGCCAATCCTGATCGCAAGCGTCGCCAATTGCTAGCGATCGGCTTCGTTCGCCGCCCAATCGTCCGCCGATCGTTCACGCGCTTGTGTGATGAGCGCGTGCGTGACGGTTCCGCTGAGCGACCCGAACAGGACGTGTCCGAAGCTGAGAAACGGCACGGCGGCCAGCAAGTCTCGATTGTCGAGCAGCAGCAGAACGAGCAGCATTCCCGTGAACCGACCAAAGCCAGCGATCGCCCCCAAGACCATGCAAGACCCGCGACGCAGCGTCCCTCGCCCGACGATTCGCCAGCCGATGTCGATAACGATTCCCGGCAGCAAGTGGGCCGGCAGAATGAAGACGCCGTTTCGACCAAGCCCGAGCATGATCGACATCACGCCCGCCGAACCGCCGACGACCGTCGCACCCCAGCGGCGATGCGTTCGCTCAGCAGCCAAGCACAGCAGCGGCAGCACGATCACATTCTGATGGCCGGGCGTCATCCCCGTGCCGGGGGCTATCTTGAGCATGCGCAGCGACATCAACACAAACGCGATCCGCGACATGATGCCGACGTCCCGGACGTCCGCATTCGAGTTCGCCTCACCTGCTTCGACGGCGTCAAGCTCGACGACGCCCTCGATCTTGTCCAGCACCCAACCTGCATCGCCGCGCAACAAAGAACGAATCGGCGACCGGGCGGGACCATCGTGCTCCACCTCGCGACCATCATCCTCGCGATGATCGTCCGCTTGCCGCCGCTGGCCTCCGTGACCCCCGCCACGCGTTCGAGCGGACGGCGAACGCGTCAATCGGTCAAGGCATGCGTCAATGACGGACACCGTCGAACCCGGGACGCCCAGCCCCCGAAGGCCCACGAGGAAATCCTCGCCCTTCCCGCTCGTCCGCACGATCGTCGAGACCAACACCACGCAGTACATCTGTGCAATCTGATAGAACCCGACCAGCAACCCGACCTGCCACGTCGGCCGACCCGACCCGCCACCACCGCCGGTCGAGAATCGTGCGAATTCCGCGGGAAAGTGCGTCGTCAGCCACGCTCCGAAGAAATGATGTTGTGGAGGGGAAATGCACTCTATCGCCAGCAGGAAGAGGCAAAAAAAACGGAGCTTCCACGCGGTCCGGCCGACGTCCGTCCACGACGCGTCGACGAGCGCAACCATCCCAATGTGAACCACTAGCACGCACGCGAGAAACCGAGGATCGTGTACGAGGAAGACGCCGAGCGATACCGCAACCAGGTATAGAATCTTCAACCGGCACATGGTGTAACGGTCCCTACCGATTCGTTGTGTCCTGCCGTTCGGAGGCGTGTGACGTCGATTCTAGTTCAACGGGATGAAATGCCCATGCCTTGATCAAAAGATGAACCTCCGCACCTTGACGTAGCCCCAGCGTTTCGAGTGACAGGTGGGTGACACGAACACGCAGCGTCAACGTGTCCGAGAGTCGGACCAAAATCGACGGCGGGCGATCTTGCAGGACAGACGCGATCGTCCCCCGCAGTTGGTTGCGGGCGCTGGTTTGATGAACTTCATGCAGCGAAATCAGAATGTCTTCAGGACGCACAGCCACAACGACCGTTTCGCCGACTCGCTGCCGGCAGAGCGGCACGTGCAGAATCGTACCGCCAACGCTCAGGTCCGTCGTGTCGTCATCGTCATGATGGGCGACGACTTCAGCGTTCAAGATGTTTTCCGTACCGGACAGGCTGGCAACCGGAACGCTCGTCGGCGTGTGGAAAACGTCGATGGGGACGCCGTCGTGGATGATTCTTCCCCGTTCCAGAACGATGGCCCGATCACCGAATCGAAACGCTTCGCTCACGTTGTGCGTCACGTAGATGATCGGCAGGTTCGTGCTCTGCTGAAACGCCCGCAACTCGTCGAGCAGCGCATTACGCGTCGCGATGTCGACTGCCGACAGGGGTTCGTCCATCAGCAACATTTTGGGCTTGGTCACCAGTGTGCGAATGATGGCGACACGCTGCTGCTCCCCACCGGACAGTTGATCGGGATAGCGATCGGCGACGTCAACGACGTGGAACATCTCCATCCACCGTTCGATGTCTCCGCGGTTCCGGGCAGCGTAGGCGATGTTTTCAAACGCCGTCATGTGCGGAAACAGGTTGTGATGCTGGAAAATGAATCCGATGGATCGATCCGCGATGCCGACGTCGATGCGCTGATCGCTTGAATACAGCAGGCGCCCGTCGAACGAAACCTCACCCCGATCCGGTCGATCAATGCCCGCAATCGTCCGGAGCGTCGTCGTCTTGCCCCCACCACTGCGTCCGAACAAGACCAGCACGCCACGCTCGTGCTCAATGTTGAGCGACAGATCGATGTCACCGATGCGCTTGTCGATGTCAATTCGGAGCATTCCGCATCCTCATCGCCGACGCCTGTCGGCTTGCCGGGCGTTCACCCGATTCGTCACATAAATGACCATCACCGAGAAGCCGGTCAACAGCAGCACGAGCGTTTGGGCTGTCCGATCTTCGTGGTTGGTAAACGCGTGAAAGATCGCGCTCGGCATGGTCATGGTCTGCCCGGGGATGATGCCCGCCAGCATGAACGTCGCGCCGAACTCGCCAATCGCCCGCGCGAAGCTCAGGATCGCGCCCGCCACCAGCCCGTTCTTGGCCAGCGGCAGCGTGATGCGAAACCACGTCTCCGCTCTGCTCTTGCCAAGCGTGTACGACGCGAGTTCGTATTCCCGATCGACCGATTCGAACGCCGCCCGGGCGGATTTCACCATCAAGGGCATCGCGATGACCGCGGACGCGACCGTCGCTCCCAAGAGCGTCAACACCACGCGCACGCCAAACCACGATTCGAGCGCTTCACCCACCGGAGACCGCGCTCCCAAGGCGATGATCAAGTAGTACCCGGTCACCGTCGGCGGGAGGATCATCGGCAACGTCACAAGCGAATCCAACAGCTCGCGACCGGGAAACCGACACCGCGCCAGCACCGCCCCCAGCAGCGTGCCAAGCGGGAAAACAACCAGCATCGCGCCCATAGCAGCCATCAGCGACAGCTTCATTGCGGTCCAAGCGCCGGAGGACGACGCGTTGCTCGCGCGCGCGCCGGACGGCTGCATGGAATCCTGAGTTCCTGGAGAATGGGTCTCCTTGCCACCCAAATGCCCGAACCCAAACGACGCAAGAATGTCCGCGCCCGTATCGGACAGGACGAAACCGACAAATGCGGATGCCCGGTCGTCAGAGTCGCGCGGATTCGTTCGTCCGAGCAACGCGATCGGGTATCGAATCGGATCGTGCCACGATTCATCCGCCCGCGCAACAATGTCGACATCGTTCGCCATCATGGCTGCGTCGGTCGCGTACACCAATCCGGCTTCAACTTCCCCCCGCGCGACGTAGTCCAGCACCTGCCGAGCGTGAATCGCGTACACGATCTTGTGTTTCGCCCCCTCGAACAACCGAAGGTGTCGCAAGACCTGCTCGGCATATCGACCGACCGGCACCTTGGCTGCTCCCATCGCGATGTGCGTGACGCGCTCGTCCGCCAGATCGCCAAACGACGACACGCCAGCCGGGTTTCCGCGTGGAACGATCAACACGATGCGGTTGCTCGCGAACATGCGGACACCGGAGCGCTGCACCAAGCCCTTCGCCACCAGCGTTTCCATGGGCATCTCGCCTGCCGCTGCGAAGACATCCACACCCCGACCGCCGGCCTCGATTTGCCGGGCCAGCAGATTGGACCCGCCGAAATTGAACCGCACTCGAACCCGAGGATTGCAATCTTGAAAATGCTTCGCCAATGCTTGGAACGCGTTGGTCAAACTCGACGCTGCCGAAACGGTCAGAATAGTCCCCCGTCGCATGGACGAAGGCGACTCGACCGGAGTTGCTTGCACCATCGCACCCAACGCCGAACAGACAGACAACGGTGCGATCCACCATCGAACGCTTTGCGCGCGGCGACGGCTGGTGTGGCGTGCATTCATTACCGAACATGGGCGCGGATCAAACAAAGGCATGCCTCACATCCGTCGTCTGCTCCCAGATGGCAGTGAAATCCGCGGGCAACGTTCGCCTGACAAACAGCCGCGACATCGACAGGAGTGTCAACGCTCGTCCGGAAAACCGCCTCGACCCAATCCGCAACCGCTGGGAATCCGAATCGGACAAAGCGTAGCAAACAGCACCGCCCAACGCCACCGTCGCCGCGCCGTCGCCCGACCCGCGTGCGTTCGTTCACGAGCGAACAATGACAAGAGCTGATTCTGATCGTCTCGGTCCATGGATATCGCGGAGTCGCGTCGGCAACGTTGAACCGCTTGACTAAGTCGTCGACCGATCCGATAACGTGGCCGCCGCGGATTCCGGAGACCAGTCGATGAGCGACCTTCCCGACACGGCATGGAGCGCATCAAATGTCGATCATCGTTGCAGTGACCAAGCGGGGACGAACCGCCATCGCCGCCGACACCCTCTACATGACCGGTCCGCAAAAGGACTACGCCGACGACCTCGTCGGCCGATCCAAGGTTAGACCCATCGGGAAATCCCTCATCGGGCTTGCCGGCTGGTCGCTCTATCAAAACATCTTCGAGCACTATGTCGCCAAACAGCGCGTCACCACTCTCGGGAGCGAGCAGGCGATTTTCAGCTTCTTCTTGACGTTTTGGAAGGCGCTGCGAGACAAGTACTCGTTCGTGCGCGAGCAGCGCGACGGTGGTGACTCGCCGTTCAGCGATTTGGATTCGACGTTCCTCATCGCCAACGCGTCAGGCATCTACGATGTTCACGGGAACCTGACCGTCTGGCAACACAAGCAGTATTGCGCCATCGGCAGCGGCGCTCAGTACGCCTACGGAGCGCTGCACGCCATCTACGACCAATCCGGCAGCGCCCGCCAAATCGCCTCAGACGCCGTCGCGGCAGCCATCAGATTCGACGACGGCTGCGGCGGTCCCATCGAAGTATTCAGCGTACCGAAGTAGTGCGGTGTCCAAGAATTCTCATACTGATTCCGTCACGCACGCCCGAACATGTCGCCCGACGAAGCGGTCCTTGGCGCGCTTCGGGTAGGCCAGTACGCTGAGCACACCGAGGCGAGCCACAATGAGATCGGAGATTGTCGCATGCGCAACAAGTCCGCGTTCGTCAGGTTCATCGTGACCACGTCGTTGGTCCTTGCCATCGTTGCCATCACCGGACAACGTGTCACCGCTGCCGGTCCCCCGCCATTCAAGAAACGAAAAGTCTCCGCCCACGTGCAGTTACGACCCGGTGGACCGGCTGAAGAAGCGTCGATGGGCGTTCACGAAGTGCCAGTCGATCCTGCCATTGTTCCCGCTTCCGCGTCGGATCTTGCCGACGACGAGCTTGTCTTGGGTGTCGTGCGAGACGGTGCAGCGGTTGCGTATCCCATCCGGCTGCTCGCCATGTTTGAAGTGGTCAACAGTCGCGTCGGCAAAACCCCCGTCGCCCCCACGTGGTGACCGCTGACCGGTTCGGGCGTGGTCTACGCCCGCAAGTCAGGCGACAAGGAACTTACCTTCGATTTCGCCGAGGGACTGGTCAACAACAACTTGCTCGTCGTCGATCGAGAGACCGACAGCGTTTGGTCGCAGCTTGACAACAAAGCCATCGCCGGACCCATGAAGGAAACGCCCATGGTGGTCGTGCCCACGATTCAAACCACGTGGGGGTTCTGGAAAAATACCCATCCCAAAACCGGCGTGATGGTCGTCCAAGGCAAGAAGGGCAGACCCTATCACTATTTCAACTACGATCCCAAGAACCCCCGCAAGCGCAAACGCCCCACCAGCCACGACACGACCAATCTGGGTTTGGGGCTTTCGATCGCTGGCGACGCGATCTTCCTCCCGTTCGATCAACTCAATCGCGCTGCCATGCCGTTGAAGATCAACCTTGCCGGCCGGCGAGTGACCGTTCACTACCACAAGGACGCGCTGACCGCGTGGGGAGATGACGCCGACGGCAACCTGCTACCCGGCGTGTTGGC
>CAYQFV010000004.1:10685-55599 GCA_964416845.1 uncultured Phycisphaeraceae bacterium
CTGGGATTTGATCCGCAGGGGTCGGTTCCCAATGCTCCGATCAAGCCCATATTGTATCCCACTTCGCCCGGCAAATCGTCGCGAACGGCCGTAGCTTCTTCGCCGTTGGGCACGCCATCGCCGTCGGAGTCGACCCCATCGAGATCGTTGATCGCTTCGGTGATCGTACGCCCGCCGCTAAGCAATGAGAAGATGGCTTCACGGTAGCAATTGCCCGGCGAGGCGAACCCCGACGGGTCGTGACACGTGTTGCAACTGCTCCCCGTCGCAGCCAACATTCTGCTCGGCAACGTCGATGTTGGATACTTGTTTTGCCACGCAACAAGGTAGGTATCTCGGGCGAACGCGGCCGAGCAAGACCCGAGAATCACGAGGACCGCCAACTGTCTGGAAATACCCCAACGCATCGTTTCACCCTCCTAAGGTTCATCAGATTCGATCGTTCAGTATGACAATTGGCGTATGCGATTGCAACGGCCGTTGTCAGGCCGAGCGCGTTTTCGACGGCGGCAGAGGCCAACATCCATCGGGCTGTCAGTTTCAGATTGGACGATTGTATTGGATTTAAATATGATTTCTTGTAGTCGCAATTGACGTCCAGCTGATACGGCTTCAATAAGAGACGCCGAGTCGGCGGCGGGCGTTATTCGGACGTCGAAGACCGCGGCGATCGATTCGTGAACATTATTAACTGTTGTGGCGAACGAGGGAGGTGTGGGCGGTGAATGCAAAGGCCTTGTGTGCGGCGAGCATCGGCGCCGTCGTCGGCGTCTTCGTTTGGGCCGGCATCAGTTCAGCCACCGGGTTCGAGGTCGGTTATGTGGCATGGGGGATCGGCGTCGCGGTCGGTGGATTGGCAAAAGCGGCGGGCGGCGAAGGCAAGACGATGGGCTTGGCGTGTGCGCTGATCGCGTTGGCGTCCATTTTTTGCGGCAAAGTGCTCGACATGCAATGGTCAGCGCCGGATATGGTGCGCGACATGGTCATCGAGCAACTGACGCCCGAAATCTACGATCATATGCTCGCAGACGCCAAGGATTTTTCCGAACTCGACTCGGTCGAACAGCACAAGGCGTTCATGGTGAGTCACGAGTACACCGAAAGGGAGCGAGTCGAAGACGTTTCAAACGACGAGCTTGAATACTTCCGGGCAGGACCGGCCGAGACATTGCGACGAATGCTTGATGAACGCCTCGGTTTCGAACAGTGGCGGAGAATCGTCGCGGACAAGTACGTCAGCGATTTCATGGCCAACGTTTCACCGGTAGAGATGGCCGTCGAGAACCTTGGTGTTATTGACGTTCTCTTCGCCGTTCTCGGAATCGCATCAGCCTACAAGCTCGGATCAGGTCGGGAGGAGCAGGTGGCGTAGCGCGCCGGGGAACGCAACTCTTCTGTGAAGTCCATGCGGTGTCGATGGGTCATCGCTGATCGCTGTTTTGGACGCCGAGCAGGGCAGCCATCGGATCCTCCGGAGCAGTGCTGTAGCGGGCGATGAGGGCTCGCACTTTCGGCTGGTCGGGTTGAATCTCCAACGAGCGATGCCAGTGTTCGAGCGCGCTTTCACGCAATTCCGTTTGGGACTTGTCCTGAATGTAGTTAAGCATATTGATCGATCCCAGGCCGACGTGGGCTTTGGCCAATTGGGGATCGAGCGACAGGGCGTCAGAATACACCTCCGTTGCTTCGGCGTACCGCTGCATGCGAAAAAGACAGTAGCCGAGCGCTTCCCACGCCGCCGCCAGTGATGAATCCATTTCGATCGCTTGTTTGAGCGTGGCCTTGGCGATCTTGAACCGCTCTTGATTCATGTATGTTTGCGCAAGGTCGACCAGAACGATCGGCTGATGGTTGTCTCGCTCCAGGGCAGCCTGATAGGCGGCGATGGCGGCGTAGTACTTTTCCTGCGCATCCAGCGCAACGCCCAGATTGACGTATCCGTGCGGTCGATCGGGTTGGATGGCGATGGCTTTGTTGATCTGCTCGATTGCGAGATCCAGCTCAGTCATCTGTTGGTAGCACAGTGCAAGTTCCAGGCGGGCGTCGTAATGATTTGGGTCGAGATCGATCGCGCCGAGATAGGCTTGGACGGCGTCCTTGAGTCGGCTGGTATAGTGGTACAGTTCCGCAAGGTTCAACATGTCAACAAACGAATAGGGATCGTTGCGTACGGCGTTGGTGAACGAGACGATGGCCCGGCCGTATTCACCCATGCGGCGATAGATCTTGCCCATGTTCGAGTGGGCATGCGCGACGGTCGGGTCGATCTTGACGGCTTGCTCAAACTCGGCGAGCGCCCCGTCGAATTCCTCGCGCGCCATGAGCTTGTCGCCCTTCTTGACGTGCCTCGTCGCGCGGTAGGTGTTGATCTTGGATTCCAGCGGAGCGCAGCCGGAGCACGTGAGCGCGCCAGCGGCGATCACGCAGGCGAACGTCGCCCGACGGTAAGCAGTGCCAAGTCCTTGCCACCTCATAGCGTATGCATCGGGTCGACGGTCTTTTTGAGTTTGACAAAAACGTTCCGCGTCGCAGCACCCCAACCTCAGCCGCCTCCGCGAGTTCCAACCGATCGCCGCGCCGGCGCGGTTGATTTTCGCAGAAACCCTTATACCATGAACTGGCCGGTAATCCAAATGCGCGAGCGGAAACGATCAGGAGTTAACATATTGTCCAAGAAATGGTTACTTGCGATTCCGGTATTCAACGAAGAACGATATCTCGTCGACGTTCTACGGGAATCACGGCGATATTGCGACCAGATCGTCATTATTGACGACGGGTCTACCGACGCAACCCCCGACCTGCTCGCCGCTGAGACAGCGTCGATGACGATCCGTCATCCGGAAAATCGTGGTTATGGCGCGAGTCTCGCGAGCGCTTTTTGTTACGCCCGTCGCGAGGGGTTCTCCTGGTTGATCACGATGGATTGCGATTTGCAGCATGAGCCGTCGTTCATACCCGCGTTCATGGCGGCGGCTGATCGCGACGAACACGACATCATCAGCGGGACGAGGTATCTCCCCGGTTCGGCAAGGGTCGACACCCCGCCGGCTGATCGACGAATGATCAACGGTCGGATCACGCAGTTGCTCAACGACCGGCTGGGGATGAATCTGACAGACGCGTTTTGCGGGTTCAAGGCGTATCGCGTGTCTGCGTTGCGGCATTTCAACGTCACGATCCCCGGCTACGCGATGCCGTTGCAGCTTTGGGTGCAGGCGTGGCGGGCGGGGCTGCGTATTTCCGAGGTTCCCGTCCGGTTAATTTACAACGATCCCAATCGTCATTTCGGCGGCATGTTGGACGACCCCGGCTCGCGGTATCGGCACTACCTCAATGTGTTCGAAAGCGAGATGGCAGCCGTAACGGAAGATGAATCGCTCTCGGTCCACTGTGGGATATCCTGCGCGTGACCACCGCTGCAAAACGAGGTCTTACACTGCCAAACGTCTCGCGCGTCTCACGGTAGGCTGATCTTCATGTTGGATTTTTCACGCCTTGGCACGCCACCCGAGCACGGTGACGTCTTGATCGAGCCCCCGCCGGAAGATCTGGCGAGCCTCGCGCACGCCAACCGCGCGCTGATCGAGTCGTACTCCTTTTGCGTCAACGGCTGCGACATCTCCGAGATTCGCCAGGCAGTTCGATCGTCATTGTGCGATTCATGCGATGGGCCGATGGTCATGACGGGCCATCAGCCTGATTTCATTCACGCCGGGGTGTGGGCCAAGCACGTCGTCGCGTCCAATCTCGCCGGCCAACTTGGCGGCCGTGCGGTCAACATCATCGTTGATAGCGATGCTCCGCGTGCGACCGTGTTGCAGGTTCCAATCGTCGATGACACTGCGGTTCGATCCCAGTCGCTTTCCTATGGCGAGCTTGCACACGGAGCCGCCTTCGAAGGGATCGCTGCCCTCGACACCGCGGCTCGATCGCGCCTCGCGGCCGACGTGCGGCGGTGGATGGGCGAGTTTCGCTACAGTGCGTCGTGCATGGCGGACTATTTCGCCGGGATGGAGATGGCGACGGCGGACGACTGGGTTGACCAAATGGTGTTTGCTCGTCGACACGTTGAGAAGGCGTTCGGTGTTGAAATGGTCGAACGTCGCGTGAGTCGCGTTTGGGGGGGCGTGTTCTTGACGGGCATGATTCTCGACGCCGAGCGTTTTTCCTCGTGCTACAACCAAGCCCTCGCCGACTATCGAAAACGTTACAAAGTCCGCAGCGGCAAACGTCCCATTCCCGACCTGGCGCGACGTGGGTCGAGTTTTGAATTACCCGTCTGGGCATATCTTCACGGCAAGCCGCGTCGCCGTTTGTTCGTGGAACGTACAGCGGACGAATGCTCGTTCTTCGCCGACGAAGAGTTCATCGGCGAGGCTTCTGAGGCGGAGCTCCGCTCGGCGGACCTGGCGCGAGGCGCGTTGCCAGCCATGTCCGGCTACGTGTTTCGCCCGCGGGCGTTGAGCCTCACGATGTGGGCGCGCGTGTTTGCGAGCGATCTGTTTGTCCATGGCATTGGTGGGGCGAAGTACGATCGCATCACCGATGAAATCATTCGTCGCTACTACGGCGTTCAACCACCCGCGATGGCATGCGTGTCAGCCACGCTGTTCGTGTCCGCACAGGTCGGTCGGGTCGACCGTTCATTGATGGCCGACGCCCGTCGTCGCGCGCGTGATATCCGTTACAACCCGCAGCGTTACACCACGCCGACACCCGCTACCCAGCCGTTGCTCGACCGTCGCGCCCTCGCCGTGTCCGAGGCGATTGCGCTAAAACGCGTCGCCGCGCCCGATCGCACCCGTCGTCGAGCCTTGTTCGAGCAAATCCGCGGTCTCAACGACCGGCTGATTGCAGCCGATCCTTCGCTCGTACGCGAGTCGCAGGAACGATTGGCCGCGGCTGAGAGGCGTTATGCAGCCGCGGTCTCGGCGAGGCGGCGCGATTTTTTCTTCGCCATGTTGAATCGTCAAGATTTGGAAAAGCTGTGCGCCAACCTCACCGAAGGGCTGACGTTTGCGGTATAGTGGTGAGCGCGTGAAACCCCCGGACCGAGTTGGAGACAAGACGTGAGCAATCAAGAAGACGAGCCCAAAATCATCATCGATTCGGATTGGAAGCAGGAAGCTGCCGCCGAAAAGGAGCGTCTGGACGCAGAAACGAAAGACGCCGGCCACGCCCGCGAGATGCCCGAGGCGAGTTTCGCCGAGATCATCAACCTGCTGGTGATGCAGGCGGTGGTGTCGATGGGTGGTTACCAAGGGCCGGGTGGCGAATCGCTTCCGCCCGATCTTCGAGCCGCCAAGCATTTCATCGATCTTCTCGACATTCTGCAGACGAAGACCGAAGGCAATCTCGACCCCGAGGAGAAGACCGCCATCAACGCCGTCGTCCACGAGCTTCGCATGCGTTATGTCGAAGTCACTTCGGCTGCACCGCCGACGGCTCCTCCGCCGGCCTCGCCGCCGTCACCATAACGCTGCACCCACGGACCACGCTTCATGATTATTCCGATCCGCACGGAAATGGTCTCGCGCCGAAGGCCGCTGGCGAACTACGCCATCGTCGGGCTCAATGTGCTCGTCTACGTGGTCATCAACGTGCTGGCGGGAGGGCGCTTGAATGCCGTGCGAGACAACTACCTCCTACTCCAGGGGGATTGGCCTAGCATTTACCAGTTCTTCACCTATCAATTCCTCCACGCCGACATCTGGCACCTCGGTGGCAACATGCTGTTTTTGTGGGTTTTCGGAAACAGCGTCAACGCCAAGATGGGCGATGTCGTTTACGCGCTGTTCTACTTGGCGGGCGGTGTTTTTGCCGGCGTCGCGTTCATGCTCGCAAGTTCAGACAGGCTGTTGGGCGCCTCCGGTGCGATCGCCGCAGTGACAACAGCCTACCTCGTGCTGTTCCCCCGCAGTCGCGTGACGGTCCTGTTCGTGTTCATCTTCATCACGTTCTTCGAAGTGCCAGCCATGGTGCTCATCGGCGCCAAGATCATCGTGTGGGACACCATCATTGCTCCGGCGTTCGGCAGCGGAGGCAACGTTGCGTTCTCGGCCCATCTGGGGGGCTACCTGTTCGGGCTTGTCGTCGCAACCGTCATGTTGCTGATCCACGCGATCCCGCGCGATCATTTCGACATGCTGTCACTGCTCGACCGCTGGAACCGAAGACGGGCCTTCCGTTCGGCCCTGTCATCGCCCGACGCGCGGCTGCGCGCCGAGTACGGAACCGTCGCCCGCCCCCTGCCCCGCACTCCGGAAGAGCAAAAAGCCGAAGACGCCCGGTTCGACCAGATCGCAAACCTGCGCGCTCGCATTGCCGAGTCCATCGAGCGCGGCGACCTTTCGTCAGCCACAACGTTGTACGAAGAACTGACGACCATCGACCCCAACGTTTGCCTGCCGGAGAATCAACAACTGGCCGTCGCCCGCGAGTTCTACGCGACCAAACGTTCGCCCCAGGCAGCCGGCGCGTTCGAGCGATACCTCAGTTGCTATCGACATGCGTTCGAAACCGCCGAAATCGGCTTGCTCCTCGGCATCATCTATGCCCGAGATCTCAAACAGTACGAATCAGCGGAGAAGCACCTCGTCAAATGTCGCGACAAACTCAAAGACACCAGCCGCCGGCAACAGTGCGCAGAATGGCTGGCGCTGGCGCGCAGATCGCTGGGAAGGCCCGCCGTCGATGCCTGAACTCGCCTATGTCAACGGCCACTTCGGCCCCATATCGACCGCCACCGTGTCGATCGAAGATCGGGGTTTTCAATTCGCCGACGGCGTGTACGAGGTCTTCGCCGCGTTTGGCCCGCACGTGTTCCGACAGGCCGACCACTTCGATCGCCTCCGTCGCAGCCTCTCGCTGATTGACATGAACGTCGATCTCGAATCACTCGGTCTTCAATCCATGATTCGCGACGGGATCGAACAGGCCGGCTTCGATCGCACCATGGTGTACTTGCAGGTAACGCGCGGAACGCAGCCCCGTTCGCACGTGTACGACGATTCAGTCTCTCCGACCGTCGTTGCGACGTTCAAACGACTGCCCGAAATCGACCCACAAGTTCGCGCCCGCGGGGTCAGCGTGGTGACCGTCGAAGACACGCGTTGGTCCTGCTGCGAAATTAAATCGGTCGCGCTGCTGCCCAATATCCTCGCGAAGAACCGCGCCAAGCGCGATGGGTACGATGATGCGATCTTCGTCAGCCCGTCGGGCGAGGTGCGCGAAGGCACGTCGTCCAACGTGTTCGTCGTTCGCGGCGGCATCCTTCACACCCCCGCCACCAGCCCGACGATTCTGCACGGTGTCACACGTCGGTACATTCTCGAATGTGCTCACAATGTAGGCGTAACGGTTGCAGAAGGGCCGGTCAGTGTTGAGGAATTCGCCACCTGCGACGAAGCGTTTCTCTCCAGCACGGTCCTCGACGTGTTGGCCATCACCCGTCTGAACGGTCAGCCGATTGGCGACGGCGCGGTCGGTCCGGTCACGAGACGACTTCACGGCGCGTTTCTCGACGGGCTTCCCGTCCGCTCGTCGAAGCGCTCCACCTGAAGGTGGTTCGAAGTCCCCTGCTCAATTCGGAACGAAGTCCGTCCGCGCCGTAATGCGCGCGACGGTTTCGGCGATCAGCTTGGCGGCGGACTCGAGATCCGCAAGGCTGATGACCTCGACCGGGGTGTGCATGTACCGATTGGGCACGCCGATCAGCGCGGTGGCCAATCCGGATCGCGATGTCTGAAGCACGGAAGCGTCCGTCGCCGTCGCGCCCGGTTCCGCCTCGATCTGAACGTCAATGCGTTTTTTCTTGGCGGTATCGATGAACATGCTCGCCAGTTTCGGATTGATGTTAGCGCCCACAGAGATGGTAGGCCCACTGCCGACCTGCACGTCGCCGTGAGACCGTTTGTCGATATCTGGATAGTCCGTCCCGTGCGTGACGTCCACCGCAATGCCGACCTGCGGTTCCAGACCAAAGCAAGACGTGGTCGCACCGCGCAGCCCGATCTCCTCTTGGACCGTGCTGACCGCATGCAGCGCGCAACGCAGTTTCATCTTGGATGCGAGACGCAAGACCTCCATGACCACGAACGTGCCGCACTTGTTGTCGAACCCCGGAGACGTGACGAAGTCGTTTCCGAGCTGCTCCATGCCCAACCGAAACACCACCGGGTTGCCCACCGAAACGCGCTTCAGCGCGTCCTTCTTGTCGCTCGCGCCAATGTCGATCCACAGATCGCGCAGCACGATCTTCGCGCCGCGCTCTTCCGGTTTGAGCAGGTGAATAGGCCGGCGACCGATGATCCCCAGGATCGGACCGTCGTGGCCGAGCACCGTCACCCGCGTGCCCGGCAACACCGACGGGTCAATACCGCCGATGGCGCGAAAGAACACGAACCCATTGTCGTCGATGTAGTTCACCATCAGGGCGATCTGGTCGCAGTGACCCGCCAGCATCACGCGCGGCGTACCCCTGGCGTTCAGACTGCAAATGACGTTGCCGTGGACATCGGTTCGCACCGAGTCGGCGAACCGTTTCATGCGCGCCCGGACAACCCGTTGGGCAGGCTGCTCGAATCCGGACGGGGAGGGTGCTTCCTGAAGTGCCTTGAGAAATGTGTAGGATTCTGCTCGCACGTCGATCTCCATGCAGGTGATGTTGGCGTCGGCTGAACGCGTCTGTCGGACTCGCCTGACCGCCCATTCACAATGGCGACGATTCTAGCGACGTTGCGCGTTGTGCGAAACAGGGTGCGCCGTCCCGGGAAAGAGATAACGACGCGGGTGTCACCCCTGTCGGCATGAACGCTTCGCGACGAGATCGCCAATCGCGGCCGTCGGCAACGCTGTGGATTATCGGTTGCGACCGGTAACGCAAGTCGCGAGCAAAGTCGCCGTGGCGTCCGTCCGACGATGGGTGACATGCATCTGCATCGGGTCGTTATCGCCGTCGTCGTTTGCTTCGTCACATCGGGGTGCGTTTCGCCGCCGCGCATTGCGTGCGTCGACGATGCAGCCATGGAGGTGCAATCGCTCACGTCGATCGATGCATCATGGCAGCGTTTGGCATTCGAACGCCGGCACGGTGGGTGCAACGATCACGCCGTCCATCTGGATTTGACCGACGTGATCGACGCCCTCACGGGAAGGCAGTGGAGTGGCCCTCAGATTCAACCCGCAGTGCTCTCATCGCGTCAGCCCAACGCGTTCGTCCTGGCGAGCGGACATCTTTACGTGACGGCTGGTCTTGTGGATCTCATCTGCTCCGAGGACGAACTCGCCGCCGTGATTGCCCACGAGTTGGCCCATCTCGAGGACGCGAGAGGGTTCTTCGCCGCCAATCTGAGCATGGACGAGCGAAGGCAGATCGAGGCCGAAGCCGATCAACGGGCGGCAGGTCGCCTGATCGAAGCCCACTACGATCCCACTGCGCTCATCGACATGATCGTACGCTTGACGGACGATCAGCCGAAGGGATGGGCCGAGTTTCGTCGACAGCAGTTGGAATCCTACCTCGGGCTGCCGATCGTTCGTGATGTTTGCGACGCGGATGACCAACTCTTCACCGAGACACCCAACACCGCCACCAGCCTATCCCAACAGGGATAGACGCTGATTTACACGTCGCCGGTCATTGGCTGCTCAGGTCGACCGAGCACGGTGCGATGAAGGTGATCGTGATTGCCTGGCCGCACGCGAAGTCGACACCGCGATCGAACACCACTTCACCCGCCGTCGTGATGTTTCCCGCCGCATCTTCAAAAGAGACCACCCCGAGATTGATCTGCTGCGGGCAGCCGAAATTGATCGTTCCGGAAAGTCCCGCATTGAACGACGCGCACGACGCGTCGAAGATGGACAGCGTCGGCGCGTAGAACACGGTGCCGCTACCGGTCGGCCCGTCAAACGTCACGTTCGCAACAACATCACCGCCGTTGCCGTCTCCGGGGTTGCTTCCGATGCCGGTCACAACAGCGCTACACGCCGTACCCGTGACACCGCACGGATCCTCGACGGGCGGCAGTCCGACACCCCCGCCGCTGCCATTGTCGTTGCCGTTACCGTTACCATTGTCGTTACCGCCATCACCGCCACCGGTACCCCCTCCTCCATTTCCACCACCGCCGTCCCCCACGCCGCCACCGCTTCCGCCGTTGTCATTCAAATTGCCCGGGTCGGTTGCGTTATCGTTGGTGTTTGAATTGTCATCGCTTCCATTACCGTTCTGCCCGCCGCCGTTGTCCGTACCGGCGTTGTCGTTCATGCCCACGTCACCACCACCATCGCTGGTGTTGTCGTTCACGTTCTGGTTGTCGTTTGTGGTCATGCCAACGTCGCCGCCACTGTTGTCCGAAGCGCCGCCGCCGTCCGTGCCGGTCGAACCGCCGCCGCCTGTGACGTCCCCGTTGTCGTTCATGGTGTTTTCGTTTCCGGCTCCGCCGCCATCCTGCATGGGGCAGCCTGCGAGCATGATGATTGCCAACGCGGCGACGCTGAGAACAGCCGGTTTGATGATCTGCTGCATGAGATGATTCCCGTTTAATTGGCGGACGCAACGGCCGTCGACCCCCGGTTGGATCGACGCAACGACGCCCCACGACTCCATCGTATCAACCCGCATTCCCCAAAACAACCGCACGGCCTCCCTGCCTACGCTCGGCAATGGCGTGTGGCCCGAGGAGCGTGCAGCCCTGCTGATGAGACATGCTGTCCTGAAGATTCATCGTACGGCAAGGTTCATCTGCCCTTGCCCCGAGAATCGGTCAAGCCCGTCGGCAAAGGCCAACCATCGTGGTCTTTCAGAAGTCGCTGAAGCTGTTGGCGAGCAGTCGGCGAACAGGGCGAGGGATGGTGCGGTAAGGACATCCCACAACGAACGGTGTCGCCGATGATCGTGATCATCGGCGGGCGCAGCTTCTCGCGATCAGCCGCGGCGGCGATCGTGCCGAGCACGTCAATCACAACGCGCTGCTGCGGCGTCGTCGCGCGTTCAATGCACGCTGCCGGCGTCGATGGCGAGCGCCCCGCTTCGATCAGCCCGGCAGCTATCTGATGCAGATTCGCCCTGCCCATCATCACGACCACGGTGTCCATCGCTGCCAATGCCTTGAAATCGACCGAATGCCCGTCTGCAGAATCCGTGGTGTGCGCTGTCACGACGGCGAACGACCGCCCCACGTTACGCTGCGTCACCGGAATCCCCGCAGCCGCCGGACCCGCGACAGCGCTGCTGACCCCCGGCACGACGACGCACCGGATTCCGGCTTGCTGACAGACGTCGATCTCCTCCGAGCCGCGACCAAACACGAACGGGTCGCCGCCCTTCAGCCGAACAACCAGTGAACCGCGTCGCGCACGGTCCACCATGCACCGATTGATCTTCAGTTGGCGGGCCGATTGCTGCCCGGGTCGCTTGCCCGCGTCGATGACTTCCGCTCCGGGGCGGACTTCGCTCAGCAATTCGGCACTGACCAGCCGGTCGTGAATCACGACGTCGCAGCGCTGCAACAGTCTAAGCCCGCGGACGGTAATCAATTCCGGGTCACCAGGTCCCGCGCCGACGAGATAGACAATTCCTCGTGGTGTCATCGTCTGGCAACCTCCTGGCAGCACCCGACGCGCGCGGAACGCGCGAATGGCCTGACCAAATCGCGGCATACGTCGATCATTTCGGGGTACTCGCCCACGGCGATGTCGCACACGATCAACCGGCCGTCGACGTGTCCGTGCACCAGCCTGCCCCGCTCCGCCTGTTGATCGAGCCCGAGATGGATCGGAATGTCTATCGTCGCGTGCTGCCCGCCGCCGATCAGAAACGGGACCGCCAAGACATTCCGTGTATCGGTTTTCGAGCATACCTCTCGCACGCCCGGATCGTCATCCAGGAAGGCAGCCTCCACTCGGCGAAACGCAAGACGGCTTCCAACGGCGGCGGCGAATGTTCGAGTCGCAAGCCTGCTCTTCGCATGTCGACGCGTGCCATGGCCGACGACGATGAGCGCAGTGTCCCGCTCCGCCAACCCGAACGAGGCGAGAACGTCGGCGATTCTGGCGAGGCTGATGCGAATGATCTCCGGATGCGTTCCGATCGGCTGAGTCAGTCGCAGTCGAACTTGGTCGAATCGGGCATTGACAGCCAGTTCGCGAGGCAAGACCGTGTCGCAAAAGTATCCGTTGCCACCGAAGAACGGGACGACCGTGATGTCGTCCGCTTCAAGATTGTCCAACACCGTCGCGAAGGTCGGTTCGCCGCAATGAAACGCGACGGCAACCTCGTCAAACAAGCCGTCCGCCGCAATGGCGGCAGCGCAGGCACGCACCTGTGCGTTGTCGGCACCGTTTCCTCGGAAGCCGTGGGCGGCCAACACCAGTGCGGAACAACTCATGCCGCCCACCCATTCTTCAAAACCATAATGTGACGGTGCAGCGCCCGCTTACGCGCCCGTGTCGTGCGGCTGTTGTCCCGCCCTCTCGGGTCAGGATGCAGCAGGGAGGCGATCAACGGGGCGATGCGCCTCGCGCGTTGCCATTGGTGAAGTCGCTCCAATTCATCCGCCACGATGCGGTCCGCTGCGACCACGGCAGGCGCTCGCACCAGCCGCTCCGGACTTAACTCGTCGAGGTGCGTCAAATCAACCCCCGGAGTGTTCGCGACGGCGGGTTCAACGTTTCGCGGAACCGCGAGGTCGATGATGTGGCAACGTCGGGCGTCCCGGCGTCCGACCATCTCTTGCGTGACAACATAATCGTTCGCCGCCGTACACACGATGCACGCGTCGGCGGTTCGAAGTCGGACGGGCAATTCCGCCAGCCCGGCGGCGCTGCCACCAACGCGCCCGGCTAGTTCAGCCGCTCGCTGAACATTACGACTCACCACAACTATGTGATCCGTTCGTCGTTGTGATAGGATCGTCGCAACATCGCGGGCGACCTCTCCACTGCCGACGATCAAGGTCGTGCGTCCGCCGCCCGGGCCAATCACACGATCGAGACGATCGACAACGACCGTGCCGATGCATGCCCCGGATGCAATGCCTGTCTCATGGCGAACGCGCTTGCCGGTGTGGATCGCCGATCGAAACAACGCCGACAACATCGGGCCGACCATGCCTCGCTCGACCGCTGCCAGAAACGCACGCCGAACCTGGCCGAGCACATGAGGCTCGCCGACGATACGAGATTCCAGACCGGCGGCGACACGCAACAAATGTCGTTCCGCGCTGCTGCCCACGGGCAACCTCATGCTGCGGGCGATGTCCGACGCGGGCAGACCAGCCGCCGTCGCCAATCGACGGCTCCACTCGTGGCGGTTGACGCAGGTGGATATCGCGTACACCTCGTACCGGTTGCACGTGCTGAGAATCACCAGTTCACGGGCAATCTCGGCGATCTCGCCCGTCGCAAGGCCATCCGCGGCGCAGTTGACCTGAAGCGCTTCGCGAATACCGAGCGGTGTGGACCGACTCGTGAACCCAACGCCAATCACCCGATCATTCATCGCGATCTCTCAACGGCACGGAAACAGTTTTTCGTCCGACCCACGTCCGAAAGGATTCGGCCCATCGACCCAATAGTGACATCCAGTTGTCACCTTCGCGACCCGTCTGTCACCAGCCCGACCGAACACGTTCACACAGCCCTTTCGGCCATGGTGTAGCGTTCGCCCGGCAAGAGTGTCAAGGGAGAACCACCCTCGACACGGAGAAACACAACCGGAGACCGTCCTAGATGCCGTCCCCGTGCAATCCGCACTCGGTCTTGCTGTGTCCGTTCCATCTGCCGACGCGGGAATAATCGGTCACCGATGCCCCTTCCACCCTGGAAGTGCAATGGGTGCAACCCAGCGTCGGGTATCCCTGCTCGTGCAGCGCGTTGTATGGCACGTCGTGCGTCTTGACGTACTCCCACACTTGCGGACGCTGCCATCGAGCCAGCGGATTGATCTTGAGCAGTTGATACTTCCAATCCCATTCGATCACACGCAGATTCGCGCGCGAGGCCGACTGACTTCTGCGAAGCCCCGTCAGCCACACATCAACGTCTGCGAGCGCCGCCGTCATCGGATCAACCTTCCGAAGCTTGCAACAAAGATCCGGATCACTCTTCCACAATTCGTTTCCATAGGTGGCCGCCTGTTGCTCCGGCGAAAGCGTCGTGCCGCGGTTCACGAATCGAACGTGGGGATACCGCTCGATCATGCGGTCCCGCAGCGCGTAGGTTTCCGGAAAAAAGAACATCGTGTCCAGATAAACCACCGTGAAAGGCGTCGCGTTGGCGGCGCACATGTCGATCAGCGCGCACCCCTCCATACCGAAGGACGTCGTGATCACCATGTTCCGGCCGGCAAACCGCTGAAGCGTCCACCCGATCAGTTCGTCAGCCGGACTCTCCTCAGTCACGGCTCGACCGTTCCGCTCCGTCAACAACTGCGTTTGCACCGTGCTTTCTCCGATGGATGTGCTTCTTACCCAATGCCCATGACAAGCGAACAACACACAAAAAGGCCCGCAGGATCGAACCTGCGGGCCTTGGTCATCTTCGATTACGATCGGGATGCGCGGCTGCCGTCAGGTCGCTCCTGCCTCAGGGCAAGAACAACAACAACAGCAACACGCGCAGGTCAGCCGCACAAGAGAAACCCCCGCGCGAACACACCAGCGAGATTTGAGATGTCGAAACTGGCTTAACATCGAACACGATTCTAAGTATCCACCGTTCCCATGTCAACACAATTCACAGGCAGGCGACCCAATGCGGGGCAATCGCATCTATACCGCTGACTACCGTAGGATAGTTCGGAAACGTCGGCGTACACGCTCGGGCATTGTTTTTGGGCTCGCTCCGATCCGCGTTTTCACGCGCGTAATCGTGGTCGGTCAAGATGCGATTGCCCTGGATCGAGGTGTCAATAGGCCCATTACATCTTGACCTCCGGCATGGCAACACGATAGGCTGGACGTTATTGGTCCCGCCTTTCCGGGGTCAATGTGCGAGCCGGACAATTCGTAAGCTCTCGTTGTCAGCAGGTGTTGCTCCGATCTGTGACTGAATATCTGAAGACCGGTGCAATACTGGATGTCGACCTGAACGAAGGAGACGAGCATGTCCCGGTCAGCGATCGTCGCGAACATCACCCTTTGCCTTTCCATGTCTTCGACGGCGGTCGGCATCCAACCACCCGTCGATCAACCCACGACACAAGCTGCCTCGAATTCTTCCACGCCATTGGTGTTGCATATCTTCGGTGGTTCAGGGATCGGCTTTGTCGGGCCCCAGGCAGCAGCCGTGGACGCTGCGGGCGATGTGTACGTGGCGGGTAACGGGAGCGACAACGCTTTCAGAATCACACCGTTCCGGTCGAGCGACAAGATCATCGATTCCACTGGCGACGGTGGAAATCCAATCACTTTTCCCGATGCGATCGCCGTGGACGCCACTGGGAACGTATACGTGGCGGCCAGGGGAACTGACAACGCGTTTAGAATCACACCGAGTGGTGAGATTACCGAAATCATCGATGTCACCGGCGACGGGGGAGGGAATGTCCTATCCTCTCCGAGCGGTATAGCCGTCGACGCAGCAGGGAACGTATTCGTGGCCGGAACAAACAGCAGCAACGTCTTCAAGATCACTCCGGGCGGCGCGATCACCCAGATCATCGATAGCGACGGCGACGGGAGTGGAAACAAGCTGTTCAATCCCGAGAGCATAGCTGTGGACGTTACGGGCAACGTGTACGTGACCGGATCATCATCCAGAAACAACGCCTTCAAGATCACACCGGGCGGCGCGATCACCCAGATCATCGACGGCACTGGCGACGGGAACGGGAATAACCTTGACTGTCCCGAGGGAATAGCCACGGACTCTGCGGGCAATGTCTACGTGACTGGCGCTTGCAGCGACAACGCCTTCAAGATCACACCGGGTGGCGCGATCACTCAGATCATCGACGCCAGTGGCGACGGGACCGGGAATATCCTTGATTTCCCCGATGGAATAGCCGCGGACTTGGCGGGAAACGTGTATCTCGCTGGTGGGATCAGCGACAACGCATTCAAGATCACACCGGATGGCGCGATTACACAGATCATTGACGCGACCGGCGATGGGGGTGGGAATGTTCTATCCTTTCCTGAGGGTATAACCGTCGACGCAGCAGGGAACACATTCGTGGCCGGAGGCGACAGCGACAACGCCTTCAAGATCACTCCGAGCGGCGCGATCACCGAGATCATCGATACCGCCGGCGACGGGATTGGAAACCTCCTTCACGCTCCTGCCGGTATGGCCGTCGACACCGCTGACAACGCGTATGTGACCGGTCTGGGCAGCGACAACGCCTTCAAGATCACCCCCGGCGGGGCGATCACCGAGATCATCGACGCGAACGGCGACAACAGTCAGAACTTCCTTGACGGTCCGAACGGAATAGCCGTGGACGCGACGAAGACTGCGTACGTGGCAGGTTTGATCAGCGACAACGCCTTCAAAATCACCGCAGACGGGATAATTAGTAAGATCATCGATTCGGCCGGCGACGGCAGCGGAAACCTCCTCGACGGTCCTGAGGGGATCGCGGCGGGTCCTGCGGGCAACGTGTACGTCACAGGCTCGTTGAGCGACAACGCGTTCAAGATCACTCCCGGCGGTGCGATCAGCAAAATCATAGATGCGAGCGGTGACGGGAGTGGAAGTCTCCTAACGGGTCCTTCGGCAATAGCCGTCGACTCCGCGGGAAACGTATACGTGACGGGTGAGTTCAGCGACAACACCTTCAAGATCACGCCGGGCGGGGTGGTCACGCAGATCATCGATGCCACCGGCGACGGAAATGGGAATTTTCTTAGCGCTCCCAGCGGAATAGCGGTGGACTCCGTGGGCAACGTGTACGTCACCGGATCCGTCAGCGACAACGCGTTCGAAATCACACCGGGAGGCGCAGCCAGCATGATCGTTGATGCCACCGGCGACGGAAGTGGGAATCTGCTTAGCGCACCCAGCGGAATAGCCGTCGATTCCGCCGGCAACGTGTTCGTGACTGGTGTGGCCAGCGACAACGCCTTCAAGATCGCGCCGGGAGGCGTGGTTACGCAAATCATCGATGCCACCGGCGATGGGCAAGGGAACGTCCTCGACGGTCCCGCGGGAGTAGCCGTGGACTCCGTGGGCAACGCGTACGTAACCGGCGAGTTGAGCGACAACGCCTTTCGAATCGTACTGGCTTGCGGCGTGAACGAAGATTGCAACGACCTGGACGTGTGTACGTTCGACGAGTGCGTCGCCGGGGCGTGTTTCAGTACGGCTGCCACGTACGGCGACATAGACGGCAACGGCAGCGTCAACCTTTTCGACCTGTTCTGTATGCTCGATGGGTTCGCCGGCGACTTCAGCGCCTGTGCCCGCCACGCAACCGACGTCGAACCCTGTTCCGGCAACGCCGTACTGAACATCAAGGACCTGTTTGCCGTTCTCGACGCCTTCGAGGGCGTCGACCCCTGCTGCGGAAACCTGCCCTAATCATACCCGATCATACCCCTGGGGGAATGAGTACAGCCGTCGCAGGGGCATCGTCCAACTCGCCAGCACCCACCCATTGATTCTCGCTCTGCCTGCGTGCGCCCGCGATGAGTGCTTCCTCGCGCGAAGGATTGTCGTCGTTGCCGATTGGGTGTACAAACCTGACGGCACCGGATGTGGTTCGGCGCGTTTCACCTATCGCGACAAGCCATGCGACAAGGGAGTCTCGCAGGCGACGATGGATTCACGAACACGGATGTTCAAAACCCTGGGTGTGCTCGCCGGCACGATGACGGCTTGCGCGATGTTTCTCGCGTGGATCGCACCGCCGGACGCCGACGTGACCATCTTGACCCGACCCGAGCCGGTACGCGACGGGGCTGCCGCCGCTGTGGATACGTTGGAAGACGCAACGCTCGCCCCGTGGCGGTCGGTGGACATCACATCAGCCTCCGGCAGTCCAATGCCCGGCGTCGCAGCTCTGTCAGCCACGCGCAGCGGTTCTTTTCACTTTCGAGTTTCGCGATACGGGCATGTCCACGCTGAATCACCGTGGCGACGTCAAGTTCGCCTCGGTCCTCGCCACCGCGTCGTTATCGGTCTCAGTGGTATCGAGCAGGGCGAGCCCCTGCCACTCGCTCAGTGGGTTGGATTGCGGACGCTGTTGGCGACGCTGGAGAATCGCCTGCTGCCGCCCAACGAGCGCATCGCAGTGACGATCGAATCTCTCATCGCGCAAGAATCGCCGCAGTTGGCGCAGGATCTGCGCGACCTCGTCGGACAGGATGGCTACGCCGTCGAAACGCCGTAGAACGGCGATCGAGCGACCCGTCGCGCACGGCAAGCCCTGCGTGCGGCCATCGCCTCCGCGTTCCGCCTGGTTTTAAGCCTGCACGTCCAATGCTGTCCCGATGGTCGGCGAAAGTCGGGCTTCGGCGTCGGCTTGTGCAAAGCGATCTGACGAATCGCCCCCCGGTGTTCCTCGCTGACGATCACCCGCGAGAAACGCAACATTTTGCACAGCCGAAGCCAACAGCCGTTCGATAGCCTGCTCGTTGGTAGGAAGAGGGATTTGCTCTCCCCCCTTCTCTCCTGATTTCCCCTTCGAGCGGGCGTCTGCAGTCGACTGAATTCGGGATGCCTCGGGCGAACCGGCCGAATTGATCAAGCCTATCATCGCCACGACCCTCCATTACGGCGAACTCCCATGGATTCAGTCGTGTCTCCGTGGCAAAAGTTACGATACCCCAATCCACAGGGCAAACAGCCCCCACCGGGCGTCACTGCCCGATAACTACAGTCACCTCTGACCACTGCCGATAATCCAACGCAGGCTTCGTGTACGCCAACCCTGCCCGTCGCGGACGACGAGCAAATTGGGGACCGGTTTGTTGGATTTGCGAAAAGAAAAACTTGGGCTCCAGCCTTTCGAAGACGTCCCGGATCCTCGGCTGTTCTTCGAAACGCCGACGCATCTCGAGGCGTTGCGCGCTTTGATCCAAGCTGTCGAGAGCGACCGGGCGCTGTCGGTGCTCACCGGCGATGCGGGCACTGGCAAGACGCTGTTGGCCTGTTGCCTCCCGCTCCGGATCGACCCCGCCAACTTTGTTCGCGTCATGACGTGTACGCCCGGCGACGGGTTGTCGCTTATCGGGCGGGCGGCGGAGTTGTTCGGCGCCAACACCGACAAACGTGTTCGGCGGGGACGGGCGCTCACCAAACTGATCACCGCCTTGCACATTGAGTCGGCGAAGTACAGAAGAATGGTTCTTGTTGTCGACCAGGCAGAACATCTGACCAGCCAGACAGTGGTCGAACTGGAAGCGATGAGCGCGCACCGACACGGAGCGTGCCCGGCGATCCAGATCATCCTCGTCGGTCAGCCGCCGGTCGTCGACCTTCTCCGCCGATCCACCACACTCTCGAAGCGGGCGACAATCCTAAGCCCGCTGCGCAATCTTTCGGCCGACGAGTCGCGAGCCTACGTACAGCATCGTTGGTGTCTCGCAGTCGGTGGTAGCGAATTGCCTTTGAATTCCGAAGCGCTGGACCGGTTGCTTGCCCGCGCGGGCGGCAATCCGAGAGGCATCCTTCAACACTGCAGCGCGGAGTTGGCTCCGGCGGTTCACACCGACACGACTCCGGCGAGTTCGAGTTCGATCGCCGATACCGCGTCGGTCGATCACGACGACCGCGCGACCACCGACGAGCACGCGCCAACGCCATCTCAGACAATAGGGAGTTTTTCCATGCCGGGCAGATCCGAAGGCTATCCCATCGGTCGAGGCTCATACGCTTCGAGCGGGTCGCAACATTCCGCCCATATCGGGCCTCAGTCACCACCGGTGGATGCGTTCGCGCCGCCGGACGACCGGGCGTCGCAACTCGGGCGGCTCGTCGACCGGATGGAGAACGCGCTGCAACGAGCGCCGGGCATCATCGCCGCGTTGGAGGCAGCCGCCACAAAACCCGAACGCTTGATCGCCAGAATCGACACCGGTGTCGAGGATCTGGAGCGACGGCAGGAAGCACTCCAACAGCACTTCTCCGGGTTGGAGAGAACCTGCGCCCGCGCCGAAGACGTCCAGCTTGGCCTGACCGACTTCGTCGGGCAACTGGCTGAGGTGGGCGATACGTCCCAGGAAAAGATATCCCTTTTGATGGACAGCCTCGAAGCCGGCAACCGGGCGCGGCAGCAGCTTCAGGAGATGACCAACGACGTCGAGTTGCTCACGCAACGCCTCGCCGCCGACGTGCGGTCCCATGAAGAGCGTCTAAGTGACGTCGCCCAGACCCATCTGAGTACGGTCAAACGGACCTTCGACGCCCAGCGCGACGACCTACGTCGCATCATCGAGCACGAGTTGGAGCCGTTTCGGGAAAACGGTGAACACGCCAATAGATTGCAGAGCACCGTCGAACGCGGACTGGCGACGATCAACCGTGACTTGGACCGAAAATGCCGGTCCATCACTGAAACCATCGATTCACAAACGGAGCGCTTCGAGTCCAGCGTTCATGATCGCGATAGGGATTTTCGCGAACTGGCTGAACGCTGCGCCGAGTCGGTCAACGAGGCTCGCGACGCGAGCGTCAGCGAGCTGTCCGCCCAGCTCGAGCAGCGGTTCGCTCCGTTCACCGCCAACGGCGAACACGTCACCCGTTTGACCGAACTGGTTGCCGGGGGCGTGGAAACACTCAATCAAGCCGCTGACCTGCAACGCAAGAAGTATCGCGAAGAAATCATTCGTTCGGTCAGTCGGGTCAAGGCAGTCGCAGACGAACGCGAACGCCATCTACAATCCATCACCACCGAAGCGGTCGAGCTTTGGACTCACGCGAAGACCGAGGCTGCCGCCCAACTGCAGCAACAGATCGAGCGGCTGCTCGCCCCGTTTGCCGCAGATGGCGAACAGACCGCCCGAATCACGGACATGGTCACCCGCGCCACCGACGCGATCGCCCGGGCGGGGTCCCAGTGTGTGCAGAAGCTCAACGAATCGCTCAGGGATCATCAGATTCGCGCCAACGAGGAGGCTGGCACCAAGGTCCAGCAGTTGGCGTCGCAGCTTCAAGCTTCCCGCGAGTCAATTCGTATGGCCTCCGAGAGCACGCAGGAAGTACAAAAGTTGCTCGGCTCGCTGCTTGAACAGCAGAGCAACTCCGAAAGCGCCATGGCGAAGCTCGCCGCCGCTGCCCAAGAGGCGCGTCAGGTCGCCGAAACGCTGGATGCATCGCGCGAGTCCGCCGCCCCGAGTGTGACAGCCATCAAAGAATGTCTCGAAGGATCGAACGCCGTGATCGATAAGATCGAACGGCTGATTCAGGACGTCTGGACCGTTACCACGACCGCCCAAGAGCGGGCCCGCCAGGTCACCGAGCGCGTCGAGAAGGCCACCGACGTCATTGCGGAATTCGAAGAAGCGGAGCGAGCGTTCGCGGAGCGAACGGCCAATCTCTCTGATCAAAGTGCAGACGCCAAGAAGACCGGCGACTCGCTCGTCGCGTCGGTGCAACAAGCCGAAGCGATCATGGACCAACTCGCCACCATCTCCACCGAGGTCTCCCATTCTGCGACCGCCGTCGCAGAAACGGCCGAACGCACCAAGGCCAACCAGCAACAACTGGAGGCGATGATCGATCGAAGCGGAGAGGCTGTTTCGTGCATCAACGCCGCCGTCGTCAACGCTGCCGGCGTCAGCGAACGCATCGGGAACGAGTCCGAGGGCGCGAGTGAAGTGGTCTGTGATCTCGGAGTGATGATCGAACGCTCGGAGAAGTCCATCGAGCAAATGACGACCATCTGCGATTCGCTCTCCAAAGCAATGTCCAACGCCGTCCAACGCGTCGCGCAAGCTGACGGCGCGACCGAGAAGCTTCAGAAGTCACTCGAACGGGCCGACGCGACCACCGGGATCTTCTCGACGAGGCTCAAGCACGCTGATGCCCTCGTTCAGCGAATCGACAGCGCGGAACGCTTCGCGAATCAGGCGATCGAAAACTTGGAAGCGGGCAAGGCGTCCCACGACGCGCTCATCACGCGACTTCAGAAGCAAGTCGACACCGGCTCGACGCTCGCCGACGAACTGGCCGACCGCCTCTCGGAAAGTGCCGCCGCCAGCAAGACTCTGTCGGACCAGATCGAGCAAGCCAAAGACACCCATCGCGACGTGTCGAAGGCGGGGGCCGACCTCACGTCCGGCTTGCGCGAGTTGATTGCGAGTGCGTCCACCACACGTAGCGATCTGCAAGAGGCTGTCAAAGCTGCCGCCGACGCAGGGCAAATCGCTCGCGAAGCAGCCCAGCAAATGGAAGCCGGCAAACGAGACAGCGCAGGGCTCGTTGAAACGCTGACCGGCAAGATCGAAGCCGGCACCCGTTTGATGGGCGAAATCGGCGACACGTTGAAGTCGGGCGCGGCGTTCAAAGACGAAGTCAACGCCACCGTCTCCAAGGCGCGAGACACCAGTCGAGAGATCTCCGACATCCTGACGACGATCACGGAGAGTCGCGCCTTGCTCGAAGCCAACGAGCAGTCCATCACGGAGTTTATCAACCACGCCGAATCGCTTCGGATCAAGCTGCAGCAACTGGAAACGCGCTCCGACGCATTTGGTCATCAGCTTAACAGCATGCTCACCGAGCCGAAGAAGGTCGTGGAAAACGCCAAAGCGCAAGCAGTCCAACTGGACCGCGTGTGCAGCGCCGTGCGAAAGGTCTTCTCCGGACTCAGTCAGACCAGTTTGCAGGCCAACCGAAACATCGCGCGGTTCACGCAGATCAGTCGCGAAGCGAACAGCCGACTCGCCAAGATCACGTCCGAATCCAAACGGACCACTCAAACCCTTCGCGAATGGGTGGACGAGGCGTTGCATGTGCAGAAGAGACTGTCCCGGACGCTCGCGCAAGTGCCCGCCATCGACCAGACCCATCCGGCTTCGTCGCTTGATGATCTTGGGACAATCTCCGCCGAGTCGCTGCCCGGAACGCTTCGTCCCGGTGTGACCCGGCGACCGCCACAAAAGCCCGGCGGCAGGCTTGCCATGGGCGGCGATTCCGAACAAGCGAGTCCGACCGACGGGCGCGATTTGGCCACGATGATTCGCGACGCCGAACAACTCGCAGAGACAAGGGGTTAGGGGCTTTCGATCACGACGTAGCGTCAAGCGCGGTCGTCGCGCAAGCGGCGGCGATTGCCCTCAGCCCGTCGTGTCGGCAGCATCGAGTTGTGATGCCTCGACGGCCGAAATACCGTCGACCATGAGATCGGTGATCTCCGGATGCAGACCGTCGGGTAGAGCGATGCTCACGGCGATGCTCGCCGTTCCGTTGACGAACTCGCCCGTGAAGTTGAACACCCACGTGCCGTCGGGAAGCATTTCAAACTGGCTCGCTTGAGAAGGGCGCTTAACGCTCACGAGCGAGCCGTGCTCCTTGACGACGCCCGCAAGCCAACTCTCAAACGCCTTCGGCGAGACGGCCAACTGAAACCGTCGCGCGCTCTGATCGTAGAACTTCGTGGCCTTTTCCGGGACCGTGACCGAACTGGTCTTGAGCACAGACGTCGCGTCACGAGCGGCTATTCCCGCCTGATAGACCATCCGGATTCCGAACCCTACCAGCCCCGTGCCAAGACTAACGACCAGGCCGATCGCAATGGCGGCGATCGCAAGCCCCATGCCGCGTCGCCGTCCACCACGTGTTCGCACGATGCCCACAATGCCTGCCAACACGCCCAAAGGGGCGAGGACGAGCAGGAACGATAACACAAACCCGGCTATGGCGGCTGCCGACCATTTCGGGTCAGACGGCGGCGTCATCGCGTTGCCGTCAATCGGCGGTCCTCCGGGCATCGGCGGTTCGGGGATTTGCATTTGCATCATGGCCGTGATTAAACACGGTGACTGCAATCGTGACAACCCCCTCAAAGGCAAACAGAGCGCCTTCGACCCACACGGCGGCGTTACACGCAGAACGGAGCCAGGGTGGGTGGCCCACATCCGAAGCCATCATGCACGGGCTGCCGATTTATCAGATTATCCGTGACTGAGCGCTACGTAGTTGTCGCTGCCGGAACGACTACGGGCGTTTGGGACGGCGGCTTGCGGTTTGGTCGCGGTTTGACCTTGGCTGTGTGCGGTGCGAGGTTTTCGCCGAATCGCACGAGTCTCGCACTGTTGAAGATCACCACGGCGCTGGCGACCGAGTGCAAGATGGCCGCGGGAATAGCCGTCAGCGCCCCGGAGACCGCAAGAGGCATGACGACGAGGATGAAAAGCACGCCGAACACAAGGTTCTGCGTGATGACCCGCGTCGTCTGGCGAGACAGGCGGACCAGGAACGGGATTCGACTCAGGTCGTTGTTCATCAGCGCGATGCTGGCGGAGTTGATCGCGACATCGCTGCCGGCTGCACCCATCGCGATTCCCAGATTCCCCGCCGCCAGCGCCGGCGCATCGTTCACGCCGTCGCCGATGACGCAAACCTGGTGCCCGCGGCTCTTCAACTCGTCGACCAACTGAAGTTTTTCTTCGGGGAGCACTTCCGCTTGAACATCGGTGCATCCCATCTCAGCGGCGACTCGGCGGGCGACGGACCATTTGTCCCCCGTCACCATCGTCAGGTTCTTGATGCCAAGCTCGCGTAGCTCGTCGATGGCCGCCCGAGCTTCGGGTCGCGTTTCGTCTTCGAGCCCAACCCACCCGATGCAGCGGTTGCCCCGGGTGACGTACAACATGCTCATGCCCTCGGACTCTTTGTAGTCCGGGTTGTTGAGCAGGCTCATGTCCATGCCCTGATCCTTCAGCCACGAACTTCTTCCTACCCTGACGGTTTCGCCGTCGATGGTCGCGACGACGCCGAGGCCCATGACTTCTTTGAAGTCGCTCGGCCGGGTCAGCGTGAGCTTCGCGTCGCGCGCGGTCGAGACCAGCGCTTGGGCGGCGGGGTGCTTGCTGAGTTGTTCGGCGGACGCGGCGGCTGCGAGCAGGTCGGCCCCGTCAACACCGGGCGCGGGTTTCATCTGCGTGAGCGACAACTCGCCGGTGGTCAGCGTTCCGGTCTTGTCAAACACGATCGCCGTGAGCGAACGAGCGTATTCAAGATTGATCACGTTCTTGATGAGGATGCCCAGGCGGGCCGCACAACTCAGAGCAGCCACCATCGCTGTGGGCGTGGCAAGCACGAGCGCACACGGGCAGCCGGCCACCAGCATCGCAATCGCCCGCGTCATGCCCTCGCTCTTGTCCTCCGCAAAGAACAGGACGATGCCCGCCAGCATGAGAATTGTCGGTGTGTACCAACCCGCGTAACGGTCGATCAGTCGCATCAACGGGATTTTAGTCTTCTCGGCTTCGAGAATCAGCGAATGAACGCGCCCAAGTGTGGTCTCAGCACCGATCTTGGTCACCCGAATGTCCAGCGCGCCGGTGAGATTGTTCGTGCCGCCAAACACTTCGTCGCCCGCGCGTTTGTCCACCGCCAGCGATTCGCCGGTGACGTTGGCCTGATTGACGGCCGACTCGCCGTGGACGACCTCGCCGTCTGCGGGAATGTTGTCGCCCGGACGAACGCGGATGATATCACCGGGGCTAAGCGCAGACACCTTGACCAGTTCTTCATCTCCGCCGTCGGTGACGCGGTGGGCTTCCTGTGGCGTGAGTCGCACCAGTTCTCCGATGGCAGCCCGAGCACCGAGCGCAGTTCGCGTCTCGATCAGATTGGCGATGATCATGAAAAACGCGACGATCCCCGCGAGTTGGTATTGCTCGAGGGCGATGGCGGCGAGGACGGCCAGCGCGACCAACTCGTCCATGTGGCTTTGGCCTCGGTAGAGATGGACCAGAGAATGCCACGCCAGCGGCAGCCCGAGCAGGATGGCTCCGATGAGTGCGATGACGTCTTCGTGGGGATTGCGCGTAATTCCTGAGCTGTCCCGAAGCGAGTCTTGGAAGAAAAACTTGGCCAACAACGAGGCGACGATCAGCGTGCCGCCGACCAGGGTCGCCAGCATGAGAAAACTCACTCGCCCTGCCTGTGCTTCGACCGATTGAGGCGTATCCACGGCAGGCTGAGAAGCGGTGTGCTCGGGCATGCGGAACTCCGTCGTTCTAACTAGTGTGAGCCTCTTGTGGGGGCTCCGGTCGGGGCGAACCAGCGACACCTCATACGCTCTCCGCGCAATACCGTCAAGGCGTCCGCACGGTCGCGGCCAATCGCGGAGGTGTCGCGATCAGCTATGTACTACGCCGCTTCGACCGGACGGGTTCGCGAGAAGTTCCCTAACGAAACCCGGCCAAATCCGAGGATTGCAATCGGCGAAACGACAATCGGCGTTAGCGAGCGACCGTTGACCCGGCTCGCACGATCGCGCCGACATCCTTGTGGCGGCGACTGATCACCGGCCGACGTTGTTGCCGTAGATGATGTAAATGTTGCCCTGGTCAGGCCGACGACCGGTGTCGTTGAGCGATCCGTCACCCTGGGGAAACTCTTCGTCGAGCAGGTCGGCCTTTGGTACACCGATCCCGATGTCGCTGAATCCGTCCCCGTTGATGTCACCGAGGTAGCCGATGTTTTCGGTGGGGGCTTCATCCGGCGCACCGGCGACGAACGGACTGAGGAAGATCAACCCCGGAATTCGATCGCCGATCTCGGACAACTCGATCGGGACTTCCTGGTTTTCCAAGTGAGGCCCGCCGAAGATGAGGTACGTGACGCCCATTCTCAGCCGCCCGTTGCCGTCTTCGCGAACTTCGCCCGGGGCGGTGATCAGGATGTCCCCAAAGCCGTCCTTGTCGAAGTCGCCGGCCGTCCCGATGTCGTAACCGGCCCGGTCTCCGGCGCGGGTTCCGTAAAAGACCACACCACTCAATTCGTTGGTCCCGAGCTGGCTGATGACGCGGTCACCTTGGCGATCGATACCACCGAAAATGATGCCGATGTAGCCGTTGTCGACCGGGCAGCAATCCGTGCCGCCGGATTGCAGGCAAGTGAGAACCGCACGATCGTCCTCATCGACGACGCGGTCGTTGTCGAAATCAAAGTTCTTACACACGTCGCCGAGAAACACCTCCCGCTGTTCGGTGCATGCGTTGAACAGGCCTGAATCCAAACCGCCTTCAAACAGCGGATCGACGCACTCCGGGCGCGGCACGATGAAATCCGCAGTCGGCGAAGAGAACATGACGTCGTCGATGCCATCGCCATTGATATCCGTCACCGGTTCCTGCTTCCAGCCGATTCGATCGCCCGGCGTTTCACCGCGAACGCGGAGCATCGGCGGACGCTTGAACGGGTCGTCGGCGTCGGCCAACCGGACATTGCCCACGGGCGAGCGGCCGTAGACGATGTACATGGCGCCGGTGTCGATCAGCGAGGTCGATCGGTCGTTGAGCGGCGCGCCGCAGGTCAGGTCGGAGACAGTGTCGAGGTTGAAGTCGCCGGCCGATCGAGCGGCGCCGAGAAAGTCCTCGTCGTTTTCCGCAAAGATTTCCCACGTGCCATCAATGATGCGTGGTCCACAGCGGGGCGTACCTGGAGAACTGCACGCCCCGGGATCACCACAAGCGGTGTCGATATTCAGGTCGTCCATCCAGGGAATGGTGGTGGTTCCCGTTTCGGCGCCGGGCTTGTCTCGGAAAACATCTTGATCATAGTTTTCGCCGGGAATGACGGTGATGCTGCCGCGATGGCGACGTGCCGCGACATGTGTGGAGTTCGGAATGGCTGATGAGATTCGAATGTCGCGTTCGTTGGTCGGAGAGGAGATGACGACTTCCGGGTTGCCGTCCAGGTCGACGTCGGGAATCCAGGCGACCGACATGCCGAAGAGGCCTTCCAGTGGTGGTTGGGCAAGCTGCTTATCATCGAAGAAGTCGTAGAAGCCCGCCTGAAATCGCGCACCGGCGATTCGGTCGGGTTCGGCGCCGACCGCTTCCTCGCGGGCATCGATGTTGAAACCGAGCGTTATGGCCGGCCGCATGCCGATCAAATCCAGCGAAACGATGGTGTTGGTCAAGCGGTCCGGTATGACCTCGCTGAGTCGGTTGGGGTCGCGTCGAGCGTTGGCGTCACGATTGGTGCTGGAGAGGATCGAGACGAATCCGAGGGCTTCGAATTTGCGTTCGTTGCAGCCGGTGTCGTCGTCGAATTGATCTGCATAGTTGTTGGGTAGAATGTCGGGATAACAACCGAGCGGTCCGCCGCCGAGATCACGATCGTATGTGATCGTAAGCGTGGGACGTTGGCGGTTGTCACCGAATTCTTTGGAGGCCAGCCGCGCTGCGTCGCCGGCATCGGGGCTGGTCGCGGCGTCTCCCGGAACGAAGATGAGATTGATCTCGGTCAGATCGCCGAAGAGGATTCGCTGCATGAGTTCGGTCACGTCGATCCGGACGGTCGCACCGACGGTTTGAGCTGAAGCGGTGGTCAAGCTTTCCTCCACATAGTCGACGCCCTCCACAGGCAAACCGAAGGTGTTGAACGTGTCGGTCAACTCGTTGAAATCTCTGAGGAGTTCGTGAACGGTCGCCTGGCCGCCGGCTTCCAACACTTGGAGCGTCAGCTCGGCCGTGGCGTTTTGCACCGTCAGGGGGCTGTCTTCGGTTGGAAACTGTTCGAGGATGTTCGACATCTTGAGCAATCCCCACTTCTCGTTGCCGGGGCCAACGTTGACCCACTCAATGTCGCTCGAACGAAAGTTCGTGTTAGGTCGAGCGCTGTCGATCACCAAGTCTTGGGTCCCGGGATAGGTGAAGTTGGTGACGATGTCGTCGGGGGAGGCTTCGACGGTGAGCTGGGATTCGTTGGACCCATGCCGCAGTTCCAACGTGACTGCGAGCGTATCGCCCGGGGTGGTGGGGTCGTCGCCGGGGTCGTCGTCGCGCGTGGTGAACACCCCGTCGACGTGGGGGGATCCGATCAGTAGTTCCGGACGATTGTCGCCGTCGAGGTCGGGGATGAACGTGACATCGGTAATGCCCTCGGTGCGGGGCGATGCGACGTTGATCGTTCCGCCGCATCGGTTGGGCGTGCGTGTTGGCGGCGCTGCCACGATGAAACCTTGGATGGCTTTGGCGGTACTGTTGACGTTGATCGTGCCGCCGAACCGCTGGCCGGGCAGGCCGTAGATGACGTAGGCTTCGCCGATGTTGCCGAAGTTTCGCGGGTTGCCGAAGCGTGCGACGAGGCAGAAGTCGTCAACGCCGTCGAGGTCGAAGTCTCGCAGGTTCGCCATGCGCGTTCCCAGATTCGATCCCGGGTTGAATCCGACGAACAGCGCGCCCGACGTGGTTTTTCCGACGGTGGACAAGTCAATAATACCCGTTGAGGCAGCCCGGACGACGTTGAGCGTACCGGGTGCGTAGGAGTGGGCGGGCGTATTCTGGTTGTCGGTGATGGTCGCTCGAATGCGGTAGGGCGACCCATCCGTGCGCAGCGGAATCTGGTCAAGGTCGATCGTGATCGGGAATTCGCGGCGGCTGGAATCGCCCTGGACGATTTCCTCCGGCCCAGCCAGCAGGATGATTTTCGTTGGGTCCGGTGCGACCACGTCATCGTTCAGCGGGTCATCGTCAAGATCCAAGACGACGTAGAGTAGCGTGTTGCTGTCGGCGTCGAAGGGGTCTTCGATGATCGGGCCGATCAGCGCATCGGGGTTGGGGTCGCGGAAGGTGGGCTGCACCACGATGGTCACAGTGTCATCCTGTGACACTGAGAGATTGAAGCCCGGGTCGCGGACGAATACCTGCGGCGGTCGGTTGGACACCGACGTGCCACCCGGCTCGACGACTCGAATCGTTGCCTCGCCCAAGCCAGCCGCCCGGTTCGCCGCAAGAGCGGTCACCGGTCGGTTCACTCCGTCGCTGATGTTTCCCCGTAGCGTGTACGTTCCGACGGGCACGAGTTGCGTGCCAACAGTGAACCTGTCGTTGGGCCCGTCGCCGTTTTCTTTGATGTTGTCCACCAGGGGGATGATGTTGTTGGAATCGTTGACGTCGACCAGGCTGAAGGCGATGGTCGCGTTGGAATCGCGGTCGGTGTCGATCCACTCGATGACCAAACTACCGCCGCGACTGATCGACACGTCGCCGTTGGGCCTGAGGATGGTGAGCGTGGGCGGCTCGTTGTCGGACACCTGAATTCCAACGACGAACTCGGGATTGCTCACAGAGTCGCACGATAGGCCCGCCGTCAGGGCGAACACCAAGGCGACCAAAACGCGGACCGACAGGCCTGTCCACGTGGCGATTTTCGGGATTATCATCGACCGATCTCCATCAGGCAATTATTCGGGCAATACATCAGAGGCATGGCAGGGTGGGCCGGGGCGGACCAAGCGTCAAGACGCGACGGACAGAACCATCGTGAAGCCCTCCATCCTTTTCGCATTGTATCCATGTTGGTGTCGGCTGCAACAATCCTCACCACGCCCTGGTTGACGCGCAGGCTACCGAAATACCCAGAGGTTCAGCCCCCATCGTCTTCGGTGGAATCCTAGGCGTCGCACGATTGTCCGGTCAATAGCCTCGACGCACGGGCATCGCGTCGGCCGCGTCGGAACGGTGCAACCGTCGCAAGAGCAGTAACTTGCGCGCGATTCAGCCGGGTGCAACGGGCTTCCATCCCCGTCTACTCGGCTTGGCTTCACTCCCTGAAGACCGTCGTTGCAACGGTGCTACGTCGCTCGTCGGATGGCGGCGGCGAGGCGGACTGCGTCGGTTGTGGCGCGGACGTCGTGGGCTCGGATGACATGTGCCCCGGCCAGCACGCCAGCCACCGCGCACGCTAGCGAACCTGCCAGTCGATCGTCTGTGTTTTCGCGTCCCGTTACGTCTCCGATGAACCGTTTGCGCGACGCGCCGAGCACGACCGGGTGACCTGTCGCTACGAATTCGCCCAACCGTCGGAGAATCGTCAGATTGTGGGCGGTCGTCTTGCCGAATCCGATTCCCGGATCGATCGCGAGCGACGATCGGTTGATCCCTCGGTCGACTGCGAACGCTACCCGCTCTGTTAGAAACGTCAGGATGTCAGCGACGACGTCGCCATAGGTGTCGTCTGCGAGGGTCGATTGCATGGTGGTCGGTCGGCCGCGCAGGTGCATTAGGATGACGGGCGTTTCGGTGTCTCGGGCTACGTTGGGCATGTTGTCGTCGTCTCGTAGCGCGGAGACGTCGTTGATGATGTCCGCGCCAAGTTCGATCGCCCTCGCCGCGACGGATGCGCTTCGCGTATCGACGGAAATGGGAACGTGCGGATGTCGTGGGCGAACGGCCTCGATGACCGGCGCGAGGCGGGTGATTTGCTCCTCGGGATCGACGGGCTTGGATTCGGGACGGGTCGATTCCGCTCCGATGTCGATGATGCCTGCACCGGCGGCGACCATTTCGTCGGCGCGGTCGGCGGCTGCTTGGGGCGAGAGGAATTGTCCGCCGTCGGAGAACGAATCGGGCGTGACGTTGAGCACGCCCATGACCGTCGGCGTTGCGGAGAAGTCCAACGCTCCGTGTCGTAGCTTCCAGATCATTGGGTCATACGATGAAGGGGCGGTTGCGCGCGTTGGTCCGTTCGCTGGGTGCCATGCCCAAGCCGAAGCCGCGGGCATGCCTCCTCGTGTTGATCGCATGGCCGCGCTGCGCTTGGCCATGGCACCCAAGTGCCGCGCCTTCAGAAAAGCCGAAAGACCTTTCTAGAAGGGGCATTAGCTTGGTTGAGGCAGTGTGCCGCCGCCGCCCAGATCGACCTCCGGATCGTTGTCGGCGGGGATCGGTCTGGCCCGGCCGACGTCGGTGGGCTTGGCGTCGTCCAACAGGTCGGTCACGCTGGGTTTTTCGAGCGATTCGCCTCGAATCAATGCGTTGACTTCGTCCGCCGAAAGCGTTTCGTATTTGAGCAGTGCTTGGGCGATCGCTTCGCCCTGCTCGCGGTATTTGAGCAAGAGTTGTTTGGTTTCCGCGTAGGCGGAATCGACGATCTTCTTGACTTCGGCGTCGATCTTGGCTGCCGTCTCGTCTGAATAGTTGCGGGTCGCCATGTCGAACATGCCCTGGCGATCGTCGCCGTAGTAGACGAACCCGATGCTGTCAGCCATTCCCCATTGCGTCACCATGTTGCGGGCGATTTCGGTGGCTTGTTGGATGTCCGACGCGGCGCCGCTGCTGCTTTCGCCGCAATAGATTTCCTCTGCGAGTCGGCCGCCGAGCGTCACTTTCAGCGTGGCCATCAGGTACGAGGTGGTGTAGACCACGCGGTCGCGTTCGGGCAGGGAGAAGGTTGCACCGCCCATCGGGCCTCGCGGGATGATGCTGACTTTGTGGAGCGGGTCGGCGTTTTTGTCGAGGGCTTGGACCAGGGCGTGTCCCGCTTCGTGATAGGCGACGACGAGTTGATCTCGTTCATCGACGACGCGGCTTTTCTGGGCCCTGCCCCATCGGACCTTGTCTCTGGCTTCGTCGAGGTCTTCCTGCTCGACGTAATCCTTGTTGCTCATGGTCGCGATGAGGGCGGCTTCGTTGATGATCGCTGCCAGGTCGGCACCGCTGAACATGGGCGTGCCGCGTGCCGCCCTGCGTAAATCCACGGTGGGGCCGAGTTTGATTTTCTTGGCGTGAACTTTGAGGATCTCGTATCGGCCTTGAATGTCGGGCAGCGACACGGTGACCTGACGGTCGAATCGTCCGGGGCGAATCAACGCGGGGTCCAATACGTCGACGCGGTTGGTGGCTGCGATGACGATCACCTGATCGGAGGTTTCGAAACCGTCCATCTCGACTAGAATGGCGTTGAGGGTTTGTTCACGCTCGTCGTGCCCACCGCCGCCGAAATTGGCTCCGCGTCGGCGTCCGACGGCGTCGATTTCATCCAGGAACACGATGCAGGGCGAGTTTTCCTTCGCTTGCTTGAACAGGTCGCGAACGCGGGAGGCGCCCACGCCGACAAACATTTCGACGAAGTCGGAACCGCTGATGGAGAAGAAGGGGACGTCAGCTTCGCCGGCAATCGCTTTGGCCAGCAGCGTTTTTCCGCAGCCGGGCAATCCGACCAGCAGCACGCCGCGGGGAATGCGTCCGCCGAGGCGCTGGAATTTCTTGGGGTTCTTCAGGAATTCGATCAGCTCGGCCACTTCCTCTTTGGCTTCGGTGATGCCCGCGACGTCGGTGAAGCGAACGGACGTGTGTTCCTTGTTGGTGAGACGGTGTCTGGAGCGGCCGAAGCTTCCGAACATACCCGGCCCGCCGCCCGCGTTGCGTAGTTGGCGAAACACGACGAACCAGATGAACGCAAAGATCAGCAGCCACGGCAGAAGCGCGACCACCAGCGTCATCCAGATGCTGTCCTGCTCTGCTCGGAACTTCGCCTCCGGGCAGTTCTTGAAGATCCACGACGAGAACTCGAAGCTGGTGACCATTCCGGGCAGGACGTCGACCTCGAACGCAAGCGAAGATCCGGGGGGGCGACCCTGGACGGCGACGAATTTGCCGCGGATCAACCGATCGCTGACGGCTACCTCCTTGACATTGTTTGCTTCGACAGCGCGGTGAAAATCGTCAAAAGAGATTTTCTCTGCCTGCTCCATGCTCTGCTTGAGCGTGATCACCAGCACGATCGCCAGAACGGCGAACAAGAGCCAGCTCATCACGCCTCGCGACATCAAGGGGTTGGGGTCGCTCGGCCGTTGGGGGCCTGGGCGTTCGGGCTTTGGACTGTCTCCGCTCGGCATTACACATCACTCCGTCGCATTGAGGCGACACATTTCAGAATCGGCCAACGCCCTATCATACATCATAAACTCGGCGAAACGAACCCCGCTATTGGGACCAACCGGCGGCGTGGCTGGTTCGAGGGCAGAGAGTCCCGGACGTCCGGTCAACGCGACGGGCCGTCCCATATCATGCTAGGGTGGTCACCATGGCTTTTCCATGGCTTCGACGATCTGCTCAGCCAGACCATCCATCCCGCGTACGATCGCGGTGTCAAAGGTTTCGCCGACCGGCGCGATGTACGACGTTGTGAAGACCTGCCGCGGTATTTCGCGTAATTCGCCGGTTCGCAAGTTTTTCCATCTCCAGGTCATCACGATCGACGTTCCCAACTCACGAGGAAGGTCTGATTGAAAATCGGTCCCAAAGCGTCGCTGCTGAACTTCGAGTATTTCGCCGCTAATGACGGAGTCGGCGTGATCGCGGGACGCGATTTTGTAGGGCGTGTCCATCTGGATCCGCTTCGCGACCGCTTCTGATAATTTGAATTCCAACTCCCGGCGGAACTCTTTTGAATGAAGCATTTCGATGTGAACCGTCTGGATGTCGTTGCGAAACGGACGTTCGGTCGAATAGCCGCAGCCGACCACCGTCGGCAATGACAAGGCTATGACGAAGCAAAGTCGCCCGCGTGAGTGCAGTTTGATTCTCATGGGGATTGGCTCCGGTCGCTGGACTTTTCGGGTGATTCGGACGGTGCTGTGGTGGAAACGCTCTCGGTGACGTTGTCCGCCGGTGTCGGCGGCGGGAGCATGCGGGCGGCTTTTGCGGCGGCGATGGTCCCGGACCAGTCAGCCACCACGAGATGATAATAGAAGTCGGCAGCGTTGCCGTGCCCCGTCTTGCGATAGTAGTCGCCGGTCCGAAGATCTTTGGCGGCCCGTTTCTCGCGGATGTCTTGAAGGATCAAACCCACGCCGCCGCGCTCGGCTTCATTGGGATAGGATCGGGCGTACAAGCGGTAGCGGTCCTCCGCTTCGATCAAGGGGGCTGCGTCGAATCGAACACCGGCGAAGCTCGCCAGGGATGCGTCGGCGCTTCGACGCATCGCATAACGACCGTACCGGCTTGCGGGGAACTGTTTCAACAGATGGTCGTATTCCAACCCGGCCAACGCGAATTCGCCCCGCCTGAAGAAGTAGTCACCCTTCGTTTTGATGGCGAGTTCCGCCAAGTCGCTGTCGGGGAACTCGGATGCGATACGGTCAAGGATGTCGAGTGCTGTCTCTCTCGTGCTCAGCAGTCGCATCCCCCAGAATTTTCGACGCACACCGCTCAAGTAGACTTCCGCGATGTTGAACATCTCGACCAGGGCATCCGGGACGACCGACGATCCGCGGTAGTCGTTCACAACGCGGTCGAGCAACTGTTGGGCTTGGTAGTAGTGTCGCTTTGCTTTCTCGGTCTGCGCCAACAGCAAGAGGGCCTCCGGTGTATACTCGCTGTCATCGCCGTAGGTCTTCTCCCACGCGAGCATGCGTTTGCGAGCCTTCTTGTAATTGCCGTTTGTGAAATCGAGTCTCGCCAGCGCCAAATCACCCGCCGGGGTTCCAGGCTCGGGTTTTGGCAACGTGACCCAGTCGGCGCGGTCGGCGTCGAGACGAAGTCGCTCGGCACGCGGTTTGATCGGCGGGTCGCCTCGAGATTCGCTCAGCAGAACCATGACGAGCGCCATGGCGAGCGCCGAGCGGATGATGTTGGTGTCTTTTTGCATGGCTTTGTTGTGGGGCGTCCATTTTGCTGGAGCGACACCGATCGCTCCACGACCGGCCGACACGCGGCGGTCGCATTGTATCGTCGTGACATGCCATCGGGCAACTGCCGGACGCGTCATGACGTCGCTGTGGCGGCGGACGGATTGCTGGTGGAGACGTGGATCTGTCAGGGGGACGGTTTGCGGCTTCGTGACAACGCGGTTGTGGTGGCGAAGCCAGCTAACACACAGATGACGGCGGTCGTGATGGAGGCCGGAGAAAGGTCGCCGGAGCGGTCGCGCTGGTCCCAACGTTGGAAGATCAGGGCAGCGAGCGCTTTGGGGTCGGCAGGTGTTTCGGGTGAAAGGTCGATTCCCTTTCGCTCCGCAAGGCGAACGAGATCGCCGTGTGACCGATCGGCGAGCGTTTTTTTCGATGGTTGCACACCGAACGGCCACAGGCCCAGCACTGACCCGAACAACATTCCGAGCAAGAACCCGATGGTCGGTTTGTGAAACCGCCGCAGGAGCATTTTCAGGACATTTGACAGTGAGATGATGCCCGCGATCGCTCCGATTCCCACTGGCAGGATGATCCGCACGTCGTGATCGCGGATCGATCCGATGACGCGGTCGTACTGGTCCATGATGAGCAACATGTAAGAACCGCTGATCCCGGGCAGAACCATGGTCGTCGCACCGACCAGGCCGGACAACAGGTCAATGCCGGTGTTGTGGGGGATGGCAAAATACGACTTGGCGACGACGATGAGCACCATCAGGCCGATTCCCGCAGCAGTGGCCGTCAAGCCCGACCATGAGATTGGGCGCAGGGCTTGAAACAACGCCGGCGCGCCTCCCAGCGTCAATCCGATGAACAGCGAGTACATCACGACATCGTACGAGAAGAGAAGATACAGGATGCCCCTCGCCATGCACGCGATGCTCACCAGCGCGCATCCGCCCACGACGGCCAGGAAGACGAGCCGCCGCCGGTTGAATCGAAACGACGATACCTCGGCGACGCTGTCGATGAATTCCGAATACAGGCCCATTGCGAGGATCATCGTGCCCCCCGAGACCCCCGGAATCAGGTTCGCAAGTCCCATCAGAAAGCCGGCTGCCCCAACCTTGGCTAGGGGCGGATTGGCGGTATTGGTGCTGTCCTTCTTGTCTAGCAACGATGACGCTCCATGGATGAACCGATGGCGCACGACTCGTGCAGGTCGCACGCGCTTTTCGACAGGCCGAGTCGTGACGGCCGCGCAAGGGTGCGCAGTCTGGTGCGCGACGCCGTTCTCGGCAGGGAAACGAGATTGCCTCATTCGACAAATCGGTTATCGTAGCCTGCAGGTCCCAGCTTTTCGTCCTGCGTGAGGGATCCTCGGGGGTCAGTCGTGGGAAGTGACCCGTTCAACGACCAGATGATCGCCGATTTGATCGGCGTCGCTCGCAGCGCGATTGCCAGCGAGTTGGGTGCGACGATTTCGTCTTCCGCACCGAGCGTCCACGTTGACTGTGAGAATTCGGGCGTGTTCGTGACGTTGCGCCACGGATCGGCCCTGCGTGGATGTATGGGCACGTTCCAACCCGCCGGCACGCTGGTCGCGACGGTCGATCGCGTCGCCCGGCTGGCCTGCAAAGACCCCCGATTCGCCGCTCAACCCGTGACGCTGGTAGAACTTGACGAAATCAAAATCGAGATTTCCGTTCTTGGGCCTTTGCGGCCTGTGGACGACCCCACGTCATTGCGAATCGGTGTGGATGGAATCGTTGTTCGTCGCGGCAAGGCATCGGGGTGTTTTTTGCCGCACGTCGCGTCCGAGGCAGGGTGGACAGCGGAGGAGTTTCTTGACAAGTGTTGCACGATGAAGGCGGGCCTGAACAAGGGTGCGTGGCGGGAGGCTGGGACGGAGGTGTTGTTGTTCACTGCGGAGGTGCTGCGGGAATAGAAGGTATCTCGCCGGAAGTTCTGATGATAGAGCAACGTGGCCGACTGATTGCGGTGAACGACGTGGAGATTGAGGCAAGGTCGGGCATTGAAGAAAAGCTGTGCTGGTTTTATGACGTTGTCGCGGGGCTGCCGCTCGTTGGTGATCGTCGGGCGGTTGACGATGTGTCGGGTTCCTGCGATGAGCTTCGTTTTCGATCGGACCGGCTGGAGTTGCGAATTCACATTGTGGAAAACCCGGCGGTTGTCGGTGTTGATCGCCGGGTCCATGTTGCGGTGGGAGCATTGAAGGAGGTTTGCGACTTGCTCGACGAAGACGGATATGAGTACAGCGCTTGCCGTGGGATGCGATTCACGGATCGCTATTTGTCGTTGTTGGATCCTGCCGGGAACCGCGTCGAGTTTCGTCGTGATTGGCCTATGGCGATGGTTTGACGATTGGAGATTGTTTTTCGTCGCGTCGCTTAACTCTCCGCGGAGGTTGCGATATTGTTCGCGACGGCGGATGACAAGTGAATTCGGGTGGCATATAATCGAGTCGTCTGCTCGATCGTGTGTTTTCTTGGTGGGCGTCGCCCGGTTTGTTGTTGGACGGCTGTTGCTTACGAAGTGAAATCGGTGAAGCAGGTTTTCTCCTTGCCTCCGGGATCCCCGCTCCCGGACGATTATTGGTCGGTGTGCGCTTGACATCCATATTGTATGGTAGTAAAGTGGGTGTCTGTTCATGTCCGAGTTCGCCTCGTACGGAGGCACATCGCCATAGTTTGAATCGGGCATAGTTATTGAGAGACCGACGGGGGCGTATCCGTCAATACATCGGTGGTGTGGAATAGGCTGGCCGGTAACGCCGGTCGGTTTTCGCATGACATAGGACCAGTTGTGTCGCGGGCGTTCGTCGCTGCGGCAGTTGATCCTTGTTCCGATGTGGCGAATTCTTTAGGTTGGGCATTCTGCCCGGTGCTCCGAATCGAATGGCCCAGAAGAGCCGCCCGGAGCGAGAATACCGAAAGCTGGTCATCGGGATCGCGGGCGGCATTGCGTCCGGCAAGTCGCTGGTGTCTCAGACTCTGGCGGCGTTGGGCGCGAAAGTCATCGATTCCGACGCACTGGCTCATGCTGAGCTGGCTGACCCGGAAGTTGTTGAAACCTTCCGGCGCTGGTGGGGCGAGAGGATGTGTCTGCCTGGCGGTGGTGTCGATCGGTCGGCGATGGCGGACATCGTTTTTGAGGATTCCGAGCAGCGAGAACGGATGGAACGGTTTCTCTATCCGCGGCTTGAGCGTCGTCGCAAGCAGTTGATGGCGGCATTCGATGCGGACCCTGCGACCCGTGCCATCGTGATCAACAGCCCGTTGCTGTACGAGGTGGGGCTCGACAAGATTTGTCACGTAGTTATTTTTGTGGAAGCGGATCGCGCGACGCGCTTCCAACGAGCGAAGCAAACACGAGGATGGTCGCGTCACGAGTTTGATCGTAGAGAAAAACTGCAAAAACCGCTGGACATCAAGTCGCAAGCCGCCGATTATAGGGTTGTCAACAACTCCACCATTGATGCGCTCTGCGCTCAGGTGAAATCCCTTTTTGAGAGCTTGCCCGAGGTCAATCCTGGCTGAACGGTCGCCCATGCATTGTTGACGGAATGCTCCGCGGCCGATTCCATAACCCGTAATTGTCGTTCATGATGCCGTACTCGCCCACTCGTGGTGAGCAATCGGCGAGCAAACAACGCTCCAAATTTCACATTTACTTTGGCAGGAGGTTATTTCCATGGCGAAAGCCACCTCTGGACGGACCAAGTCCTCCAGAAAGAAATCAAGCGAATCGAAGAACAGCAAGCCCGCTGCGGCATCCACCGACGAGGTCATGGTTGCGGACGAGGTCGGCGCCACCCGTGCACTTGGCGACGGCATGATCGTCGGTGGGGGAAAGACGTCGTCGATTGCAGAGGCTGTGGATGCGGAAACGCACGCCAAGTACGAAGAAATCAAACGGGGCGATACCCACATTCGCGAACTGCAAAAAATGACAGTCGCTGAACTGCACGAGCTCGCCAAAAAGGAAGACCTCACCGACTACAGTGGGCTGAAGAAGCAAGACCTGATCTTCAAGATTCTCAAAGATCGTATTCGTCAAAACGGACTGATGTACGGCGAGGGCGTCTTGGAGATTCTTCCTGATGGGTTCGGGTTCCTGCGATCTCCGGAATACAACTACCTGCCATGCCCCGACGACATTTACATCAGCCCGTCGCAAATCCGGCGGTTCGGCTTGCGCACCGGGCAGGTGGTGGTCGGTCAGATTCGCCCACCGAAAGAGTCGGAGCGGTACTTTGCATTGCTACGGGTCGAAGCGATCAACTTCGAAGACCCTGAGTCGGTCACCGAAAAGACCAACTTCGAGGATCTCACGCCATTGCATCCCGAGCAGCGGTTGATGCTCGAAACCTCGTCCGAAGAAATGAACATGCGCATCGTCGACATGGTCACGCCCATCGGTATGGGACAGCGGATGCTCATCGTCGCCCCACCAAGAACCGGAAAAACGGTGCTGCTGCGTAAGATGGCCAACGCCGTCGCCGCCAACCATCCCGACTGTTACGTGTTTGTCCTTCTGATCGACGAGCGGCCTGAAGAAGTGACCGAGATGCAGCGGTCCACGACGGCGGAAGTCATCAGTTCGACGTTTGACGAGCCGTCCTCGCGACACGTGCAGGTTGCCGAAATGGTCATCGAGAAGGCCAAGCGGATGGTGGAGTATGGCAAGGACGTTGTCATCCTGCTCGACTCGATCACGCGACTCGCCCGGGCATACAACACCGAAGTTCCTCACTCAGGCAAGATTCTCTCGGGTGGTGTCGACGCCAACGCTCTCCAGAAGCCCAAGCGGTTCTTCGGGGCTGCCCGCAACATCGAGGAAGGCGGCTCGCTGACCATCATCGGCACAGCGCTCGTCGATACCGGCAGCAAGATGGACGAGGTGATCTTCGAAGAATTCAAAGGGACCGGCAACAGCGAATTGCATCTGGACCGGCGTCTTGTCGACCGTCGCGTTTGGCCTGCCATCGACATTGCAGCCAGCGGGACGCGAAAGGAAGAGTTGCTTCTTGAGCCCAAGGAACTGGAATTGGTCTTCAAGCTTCGTCGTGTGCTGGCGGACATGAACGTGGTGGAAGCCATCGAGCTGCTGCGAACACGATTGGCAAAGGTGCGTACCAACGCCGAGTTCCTGATGACCATGAACCTCCGCTGATTCTCTCGTCGCAAGAGTGTCGGAAGGTGACACTCGGACGAGTCACACGCCGCACTGCGCGCAGGATTTCGGACGGAACTGTCGCCTCCCATCAAGTGGCCTGCGCGGATCGGGCGCGAGTCCGTTGTCCACATTGCTGCTAGCCGGTCTGTGAGAAGCGTTTCCAGATTCCGTACAAGGCAGCCAAGGCGACGAACACGACGGCCATGTACATTGCGTCGCGCGGTTGAGATATCGCGATGTTGATGGCCAACCCGAGTTCGATGAGGATGAGAAACCCCGCTTGAAGCCTGCCGGCCGGGCATCGGAACACGTGGTCGGGGCAGCGTTTTTCTCGACTGCGAAAGATGAAGAGCGTTGCGTACGAAAGACCGAAGAGCACTGCGCTGGCGAAGAAGTAGATTCGAAGCACGTCTCTGAATCCTCGATTGAGCACGAGGATCATCGCGACCCCACCCACCACGATCAGTGCGTTGACGGGTGCTTGCGAGGGCGACATGCGCGCCATGAAGCGAAACGTAAGCCCGTCGCGAGCGAGGGCGAACGTGACGCGGATGGTGGCCAGCACCGTCGAACTCAGCGAGCCGAGGCACACGAGCATCGCGACGGCGAGCATGGCTGTTCGCCCTGTTGGCCCGAAGACGCGCGACATCGCCTCTCCCGGTACGAAGGCGAGGCCGGCCATCTCTTCGGGGGGGACGATCCGCATGAGCGCCACGTTGAAGAGCAGATACACGGCTGTGAGGGCGGCTGTGGAACCGATCAACGCTCGCGGAAGGGCCCTGCGAACATCTTTGATTTCTTCGGCCAGCTTGGCTGAATCGGTCGTGCCGCTGTAGGCCCACAACGCCGGCAGGGCACCTGCGGCGAAGATGGGCAGAATCGACCATCCGTGGGCCGCCTCGGGGACTGTGGTGAACGAGAGCGTTTCGGAGCCGACAGCGAAGCCGATGGCGATGACGGCGATGAGTGTCAGGAGCTTAGCCGCCGTGAGTATGTTCTGGGCGGTTGCGCTGGTGCGGAGGCCCATTGCGTTGATGGTTGTTGTGAGGGCGATGGCGCTGGCGGCCATGGGCCCGGACCACGAGCCGTCAAGTTTGAAGAGTTCACATCCGAAGTCGCCGAGTGCGGCGGCGATGGTGGCAGCGCCGCCACCGATGACGAAGATCGTGTAGGCCCATCCAAAGAAGAATGCGACGAAATCGCCGTACGCTTCTCGAAGGTAGACGTATTCGCCGCCAGCTTGCGGAAACCGGGTCGCCAATTCTGCCGAGACCATGGCTGCCATCAGCATGAACAGGCCGCCAAACGCCCATGCCAGAAGAATCATTAGCGGCGTATGAAGTTCGCCGGCGACGTCGCCGGGGGTTCGGAAGACTCCGGAACCGACCGCCACGCCGATGCCAACGAAGACAGCCGTTGGCGTTCCGAGGATTCGCTGAAGAGGTCTTGGCGCGCTCATGCGGTTGTGCCCGCGACCGCGGTGGTAGCTAGTCCCGTTTCAAATACGGCCCTTCGAGATCCAGGTGCCATGCCCAAGCCGAAGGCGCGGGCATGCCTCCTTGTGGTAATCGCACGGTCGCGCTGCGCTTGGCCATGGCACCCGAATGCCACGCGTGCAGAAAAGTCGAAAGACCTTTGTAGAAACGGCAATAGTTGTGCATTGTGCGGAGGCGGCATAGTGTCGACATCATCGGTGATGGTCGGCGCGTTCGCAACATTTCTGCGGGTGTTGCTTCGCGATGACCAGACGGGCGGTTCGCGGTGCTCGGTGGCGATGTTGTTGGGATGGCGAGCGGTTTGGCACGGGGGTTGCCACGCCAAAGGGGCGCGTGTAGGTTCTGAGGACGCGGCTGTCTTACTTACGAGATGGTTTCGCCCCGGAGTTGGGGGCTGCTTTCCGGCGGCTGACGCGTTGTTGCGCTGCTGCGTGGTAGTCGTGAATGTCGTCACGGCGTGCGTGGTGGTTTCGTTGATGTCGGGATGAGTTCTGATGAAGGCGAAAGAGGAAACTCAGTTGTCGGTTTTTCTGGGGAACCATCCTGGCGTGGTGGCTGAGTTGTGCGCCGCGCTCACCGAGCAGTCGGTCAGCATTCGTGCGTTGACGGTGCTCGACACCGTGGACATTGGGACGATGCGCATGTTGGTGGACGACGTGGAGCGTGCCGAGCAATGCCTCAAGGGGACGGCTGCTGCGTTCGTTCGGATTCCGGTGCTCAGCTTGGAGATTCCGAACACCGCCGGTGCGTTTGCTGAGATCGCTCGGACGATGGGCAACGCGGGCGTGAATATCGAGTATGTGTACGCCACGGTTCATTCCGGTAGCAATCGGTCGCTTGGCATCTTCCGGGTGAGCGATCTTGATACCGCGCTCAAGCTGGAGTATCCGGACTGATGTAGTAGGCCGCTGATTTTCGGCGAAGCGGGTCGACGGCTGGACTGTCGTGGGCAGTCGGGTATATTGGTCGCCGCGCGGGTCGTGCCGTGTTTTTGTCAAAATCTGAAAGCGCCGCTAGCTCAATTGGATAGAGCATCGGTCTACGGAACCGAAGGTTACAGGTTCGAATCCTGTGCGGCGTAGTTGTGACACCTCGTTGTCACATGATGAATCACCATGCCTAACATTGCTTGGCTGCAAGGGGTTATCTGAATCCTCGCATCGCTCGGAATCGCCCCGTGACGTGCTCCGTGATGAACCGAGCGGCGCTTGTGAAGCACCCCGTTCCGCCAAGCAAAACGCCAAGAGTTTCGGGCTATCATCACAAGTTCCGGTCGCCTTCTGGCGATTCGTTTCCGGTCCGTTCTCCGAGAGGTTTGGAAGCGCCGCCAGCGCGTCGGCTTGCTCGCCGATGACGGTGTGGGAGTAGCGGTCCATCGTCAGGGTGATGGTCGAGTGACGGGCAAGCGCTTGGGCGAGCTTCGGGTGAACGCCGCCCCGCGCCAGGTTCGTGATAAACGTGTGTCGCAATGCGTGAAAATCCACGAAGCGCCCGGATTCGTCGACCCTCGCGAGAAACGCGGAACGTCGCCGGTTCCGACGCTCTCGCCGGTCCTGATTCTCGCGAATCCACGCGGCCCTTGCGCGTCGTAAGTCGCACCGCAGCATGTCGGCTGTCCGGTTGGTCAGGTTCGCAAAGACGAGTTCAGCGAGGTTCCGCTCCCCGATGGATCGCCAACCGGCCAGCACCTTCGCCGAATCAGCCTTCAGCGGCAGAACGTCGTCGCGTCGGTGTTTCGAGTAGGCGGCTTTCACCGTAACCGTCGGCGGGTCGGCCTTCAGGTCGAACGAACCCCAAGTCAGCGTTCGCAACTCGTTCGCCCGCAGTCCCGTCTCGACGGTCAGACGGTAGAGAATCGCTCGGTCTGATCCGGTCATGCCAAAACGTATCGGTCCGGTCTCGGCCGCCGCCAACAGCCGCAAGAGTTCATCCGTCGATAACGCCCGACGGTCGTGACGACGGTCCACGCGAACGTTGCCACCTTTCAAGTGTGCGAGCGGGCTATCCGGTGCACGTCCGTCGCGTACCATCCAGCGGCAGAACTGTTTGGCGGCCTGGAGATAGAAAGAACACGTTTGTTCGCTACGCCCGTTCTTGCGGAGTTTGCCGACGAAGTTCTGCACAAGAGCCGCCGACACGTCCGGCCAGTGCGTGAACTGGCAGCCATCGAGAACCTTGCGAACACGCGGAACCACCGTTGCAACGTGATGTGGCGACGCGCCGGAGTCTCGTAGGTATGATTCATAATCCGCGAGATGTTCGGCCAGCGGACGCTTGCGATGCTCCGCGAACCGATCAATCAAACCGGCCTTGCGACGGATGGCGTGGCGCTCGAGTTCCGCCGCAAGCTGTCGCGTTGCCGCCTTGTCCGTGTACCCGGCCTTGCGTCGCACGATGCCGTCCGCGTCCCGATACTCGACGTACCACTTGCGTGCCGTTCGAGTAACACGTGTTCCGCCACGCCCCTTCGCGGTGTACGTCGCCCTGAAAACTCTCGCCATCACGCACCCGCCTTTCCGGTCTTTCGCCGCTTCGATTGCCTCGGCACAAGCGTCAACCCCAACGCGTCGCACAGCCGCTCCGCCGTCTTCAAAGTCACAGTGCGATTTCCGTTCGCGAACCCGTGGACGACCGAATAGGGTAACTTTGTCGCCTTGGCGAGCGCCAACAGCGAAAACTCGTAATCATCAATCGCCCGTCGCATCACTCCGGTAAGACCGTTCTTTGATGT
>CAYQFV010000005.1:0-22929 GCA_964416845.1 uncultured Phycisphaeraceae bacterium
CGAAGCCGTCATCCGCGACGCATTCACGATGGGACGTCAGTACGCTGCCGAGTGGGACGCGTATCGTCGTGATGCGGCGGCGGGATTGGATGTTTTGTCTCCGCGACGAGACCTGCGCCTGGAAGCGATCGCTGACATCCTGCGTGGCGACTTGTGGATTCACTCCCATTGTTATCGCAGCGACGAGATTCTGCGATTGATGGCTGTTGCGGAAGACTTCGGCGTGCGTATCGCTGTCTTGCAGCACGTATTGGAAGGCTATCGCGTCGCGCCCGAGATCGCACGTCACGGGGCCGGTGCGTCTACGTTTTCCAACTTCTGGGCGTACAAGGTTGAGGCCTACGGCGCTATTCCGTACAACGCAGCACTGCTCACCCGCGCCGGGGTCAACACCACGCTGAACTCGGACTCACCGAACACGATTCGCAGAATGAACGTCGAGGCAGCCAAGTGCATCAAGTGGGGCAGCCTGACCGAGAACCAGGCGTTACGACTGGTGACGCTCAATCCTGCGATTCAGTTGGGCATCGAGAATCGCGTCGGAAGCATCGACGTCGGCAAAGATGGCGATTTGGCGATCTTCAACGGGCACCCGCTCAACGCCTACAGCCGAAACGAGATGACGCTGATCGAAGGCGAGGTGTTCTTCGAGACCGACCATGTGGCTCCCGTCTCGCCAGCGGGTCCGTTGGAATGGAACCGCCCGGCTGACACAACCATGCCCACGTCAGCCCACCGATTGTTCGCCATCGTCGGTGGAACGGTTCACCCTGTTAACGGCGCGGCGATCGAAAACGGTACCGTGTTGATTCGCAACGACCGCATCGTCGCTGTCGGAACGGACGTCGACGTGCCACCCGGTGCGGGCGTGGTGGATGCGACGGGTTTGCACGTGTACCCGGGCTTGATTGACGGCGGCGGAGTTTTGGGACTCAATGAAATCGGAAGCGTACGTTCGACGCGAGACAATTTCGAAATCTCAACGTTCGGACCCGAACTCCGGGCCCGCAGTGCGATCCATTCGCACAGTGCCCACATCGCGATTGCTCGCAGCGGCGGTATTACGTCTCAATTGGTCAGGCCCAGCGGCGGGATCATCTCCGGACAAAGCGCCCTCATCAACCTCGACGGCTGGACCGCGGATCAAATGCTCGTCGTTGACCGCGTGGGATTGCACATGTCCGTTCCCATTCTCCCCTATAGGCTCAATGCGCTCAGCGCGAAGCAGAAGAAAACGCGTAAGGAATCTTACGACAAGTCGATGCGCGACCTGGAAGAATTTCTCGGTCGAGCGAAACGATACGCAGCGGCGCGAGAGATGGGCGAAACGAACACCGAGCAGCGCGTCGATATCGACCCGCGATTGGAAGCGATGATGCCATACGTCCGTGGCGAAAAGCCCGTGATCTTTCGCGCGTCAAGCTACCAAGCCATCGTTGACACGATTGCGTTCGCGGAAAAACACGAACTCAAACCGATCATCGCCGGCGGGACCGATGCGTGGAAGCTTGCCGACGAACTGAAGAAAAAGGACATCCCCGTCATCATCGGCACGGTGTTGAGCTACCCTCGCGGTAAATTCGAAGCTTGGGATGCGATTTACGCAGGACCCGCGGTGTTGGACAAAGCGGGCGTGCGGTGGTGTTTCGCGTCCGAGAGCGCTTCGAATGCATACGATCTAGCCATCGGTGCGGGCATGGCGGTTGCCCATGGACTACCGGAAGATCGGGCCATCCGGGCCCTCACGCTTGGGGCGGCGGAAGTGCTGGGTGTTGACGATCGTCTCGGGTCGCTCGAACCGGGCAAGATCGCCAACGTCATCGTGACCACTCACGCACCGACCCAAACGGTGTTCAAGGTGACGCACATGTTCATCAACGGCCGACCCGTGACGCTCGAGAGCATGCACACGCAGAACTACGAGCGGTTTAAGAATCGCCCCATGCCGGAGCTACCGCCCGAAAAGACGCTCGTCGGACCACCATCGCTCACCGGAGCGTAACACTCGGAAGCGAAGCGCCGACGACGATGGTCGTTGCGTCGTACGAGGTCTTATTGTTCGTCAAAGGCGGTGATGACCAAGGTGTTGTTCTGCCCACCAAAGCCGAAGCTGTTGGACAGCGCCGTCTTGACCAAGTGCTTGCGTGACTCGTTGGGGACGTAGTCAAGATCGCAAACGGGGTCGGGTGTTTCGTAGTTCATCGTCGGGGGAACCACGCCGTCCCGGATCGACAACGCGCACGTGATGAGTTCCACAACCCCGGCGGCGGCAATCAGGTGGCCTGTCATGCTCTTGATGCTGCTGATGGGGATTGTGCGAGCGGCCTCGCCAAACGTCGTTCGAATCGCGAGGGTTTCGATCTTGTCGTTCTCAGACGTCCCCGTGCCGTGGGCGGAAATGTAATCGATGTCCGCGGGGCGGACGCCCGCCTCATCCATCGCGAGGCGCATCGTTGCAACCGCGCCGCGACCTTCTTCGTGAATGTCCGTGACGCGAAATGCGTCAGCCGTTGATCCGAACCCGACGATCTCGCCGTAGACTCTCGCGCCGCGACCCATTGCATGTTCCAGCGATTCGAGAATGACGATCCCCGACCCCTCGCCCAGAACAAACCCATCGCGGGCACGATCGAAAGGACGCGAGGCGCGCTGGCAGAGATCGTTACGCGTGGACAACGCGGTGAGCCGATTGAACCCCGTCACGCCGAGCGGATGGATCATGCTGTGCGTGCCGCCCGAGATAATCACATCCGCATCGCCCCGAAGAATAATCGCTCGGGCTTCTCCAATCGCCTGCGTACTCGCAGCACAGGCGGTTAAGGTGTTAAGATTCGGACCCGCAGCCTTGAACTGCACAGCGAGATGGCCCGCAGCCATGTTGGGATCCTGCTCGCATTCGTGCACCGCGCTGAGCTTGGCCATCGCGACCCGGCCCCATTCGGCGGTGTCCAGTTCGCTCAAACCGCGTTCACCAGCCGCGCCCCAACCACGGACAGCGGCTTCGGCGAAGTTGAAAAAGTCGAGCGGCCCCTCTCCGCCCCCGAGGTATACGCCGATGCGAGATGGGTCCAGTTCGGACGATTGGAGCAGGCCGGCGTGTTCCCAGGCCCGCTGCGCGGCGGCTAGGGCAAGTTGCGTGTTGCGACTGGCCTTCTCATGCCGACCGGCATCGTCACCGAGATACTTGTGCAAATTGAATCCGTTGACCTGCGCGGAGAAGCGCGTGGGAAAGGTCGACGCGTCAAACAGGGTGGTCGGGCCGATTCCGCTGCGACCTTCGAGCAACGCCTGCCAGACGCCCTCGATCGAATCACCCAGCGGCGTGACCCAACCCATTCCGGTGACAACGACGCGACGCTTTGGCACGCGATTACTCCACGAACTTCTTGATGACGATGGCGGCGTTTTGGCCGCCGCTCAACGCGTAAGCAACGCTGACCGCCGCGGTCACGCGACAGTCGACGGGATCATTCGCTGCAAACCGAAACGGACAATCCGGTTCCACAGGTTCGGTATTGATCGACGGAGGAATCGTGTTGTGGTGAAGGGCCATGACGGTGGCGCAGAGGTCGATCGCCCCCGCGCCCGCTCCGCACGTTCCCAGCCCGCCCTTGATCGCCAGCGCAGGCTTGTCGCAGCCGTCGCCACCCAACACCGTTCGCCACGCCCGCATCTCTGACTCGTCATGGGCGATCGTTCCGCACCCAAACGTTCCGATCAAATCGATGTCGGTCACACCCAGTTGGGCGTCGCGCAGCGCGGACCGAATCGCCAGCGAGGTCGCCTCACCGGAAGGGTCGGGCGTGCTCCAATCCCGTGTGCTGGTCGCCGCCCCAAAACCGACAATCTCCGCGTAGATGCGGGCGCCACGTTTGACGGCATGCTCCGCCGATTCCAGCACGACCAAGCCCGCCCCTTCAGCACACACGGTTCCGCTGCGATCCCGAGCAAACGGTCGGCACGCCGTTGCCGGGTCGCTGTTTCCGTCGGTCACCAGTCGGCCGATGAGTGCAGCGCGGGCCACGCCCATGGGATTTGTCTTGCACTCCGCACCGCCGCAGATGCACACGTCCATTGCACCACGAGCGATGTTGCGAAACGCTTCGCCGATGGCCAAATGCCCCGACGCCCCGCCACAGGTAATCGTATTGGATACGGACTGCGCGTCGTGCACGATGGACACGTGGCAGGCAAGCATGTTCGGGAGGAACTTGAGAAGCCACAAAGGCGTGAGATTGCGCATCCCCTCCGAACCCCACTTCTTGATGTCGAATTGGCCTGATTCATTGAGCGCGGTCGCGAAAGCGGACGCCAACTCCTCGAGGTCGGGGCAGATCAGCCCGGCGCCGATGTTGACGCCCAGACGCGTTGAATCAACGGGGGCACCCTCGATCTCGCCGCGGGCGATCAGGCAGCGCGTGGGCAGGCGGGCGTCGAGGGCCGCTTCGTGGGCGGCTGCGATCGCCAATTCGATGTCTCGAGACATCAGTTTGGTGCTCTTGCGATAGGCTTTGGGCGTGAAGTCTTTCGTCTTGAAAGCGGCAACTTCGGCGCCGATCGACGAAGGCAGCGTGCTCGCGTCGAAGGACTGAATCGGGCCGACGCAATTGACGCGGTCGATCAAGCCTTCCCACAACGATCCGATACCAATGCCCTGCGCGGTGACCGCGCCCAACCCGGTGACGACAACGCGCGAGTCTAAACTCATGACTCTGCGTGCTCCGCGTCGGCGCCGGCCCGAATCGCATCGAACAATCGCATGAACTGCTCGGTGAACACGAAGTTGTGCGCAGGAAGTCCGGCGGCGGCGGCGGTCTGGTTTACGTGCGAGAACATTAGATTGACATGCCCGATGTCGCGATCGTTCACGAACACTGTCCCCGTGGTGGCTGCTGCCGCGTCTTCCAGATTCTCGATCCGGGCTTCGTAACGCACCTGGTCTCCCGGGACAGCGATTTCGGCGAGCTTTGCGGACCGAATCTTGGCGAGGATCACGTTCTCTCGGAACCCCTTCACTTCGCCGACAAGAATACCCGCCGTCTGCGCCATCCCCTCGATCATCAGGGACGCCGGCATGATCGGATAACCCGGGAAATGGTCACCGAGAAAGTCTTCCGCCAGCGTGACGTTCTTCACGGCGACCGCGTGCGAACCGCTCGCGAATTCAGTGAACTTGTCGATCCAAATCCAGCGCATCGAATGCGGTTCTATCGTTGGTTGGTTCGCCCGGCGCCCGACCCTAGGCTACCTCGGATGCCGCCAATTTTCGCTGAACGTAGCGAACGATCGTCTTGACCGTGAACAACTCCGGAACTTTGGAGAGCGCCGGATCTTTCTCGAAATCCGTGAAATCCGCGTGCGGCATGACGCGTTTAAGCTGTTCGAGACCTTCTGCCGACATCTTGCCGCGCTCGTCAACGTTGTCCGGATTGTTGAGTACGTCGTCCGGAAACAACTCGCCCTTGGGAATCTTGATCTCGAAACTCTTCTCCAAACGAAAAACGATATCGAGAAAATCGATGCTCTCGGCCCCGAGATCACCGGTTAACGTCGCTCCCTCGGTGATCTCGTCCTCGTCCACGCTGAGCGCGTCCATGAGCACTTCACCAACTCGCCGATACACCTCATCCTCGGTGATCGCCATCAAGCTCACCTCCACCGGCGGGGTCGTCCAACGACCACCCAACCTCTTGAAATCCTGCCGCTATCGACTATTTATCTGCGGTGCCGGGAACAACATTGCCACAAAGCAAAGCCCAACGCTGCCGCGCCATTTTTATAATCAACTCATCAGCGGCAGCCATCGTCGGATGCCGTGACGCCAAATTCGAATGCCTCAACTCAAATCGGCCTTTGACGACCTGATCGTCGCCGCAATATCCCGCTCCCGAGAACCGGCTCGACTCGCTCGTCGCATCGCGGCATGAAACCTCGACGCGCAGCAAATGCCCAGGAGCCACGAAGCTCTTATATGTAACCCCGGTGGCAGATTCAAGCAATATCAGGCTAGAAGCAAAATCTTGGGCTTGATAGATCAACCAGCGGGCGGCTTGAACCATCGACTCCAGCATGAAAACCCCCGGCAGCACCGGAAACGTCGGGAAATGCTCCGCCAAGTACTCCTCGGCAAGGCTCACCGCCTTCACCGCAACGATGCGACGCCCTTCGTCCAACTCAATCACGCGGTCAATCAAGGAGAATTTCATGGGTTCTTCAACGCGTCAACCGGGAAACCAACGAACATTGCGCCGCCACAAACACGCCCGCCCATGCGACGCTCAGGGTGAGATAGTCAATTGTCACACAAGGCGGACGCCAGCCGCCGTCCGGACCAACCGGGCGGCAACTCTAGACCAATCTGGCCGGTCACGCCAGCATCCGTTGGCAAGATGTGATGCGGACCGAATCGAGAGAGGGGATGCTACCAGTCGAAATGGGAGGACAGACCGCCTCGCAACGGTCGTTTTCGTTTCGGTTTCGACTTTGCCGGCTGAGAGTCGACGCCCCCGCCAGAGGTAGCTTGGCCGGCGGTGGAAGCTGGCTTCAATGAAAGCCCGATGCGGCGTTTGGACTTGTCGACCGAGAGTACCCTAACCTTAACATCGTCGCCCACGCTGACGACGTCTCCGGGTGACCGAACGCGCTTGTCGGAGAGTTCCGAGATGTGAATCATGCCCTCGACTCCCGACCTGAGTTCCACAAGAACCCCGAAGTCCAGTAGCTTGGTCACCTTCCCATCCGCCATGGTATCGATCGGGAAGTCCGGCTCGATGGTTTGCCACGGGTCGTCGGTGACCTTTCGCATGCTCAGTCCGATGCGGCGACGCTTGGCGTCGACATTAATCACCACCACGTCGATCTGATCGCCAACTTTGACGACGTCTTCGGGCTTGGCCGGTCGATGTCCCCAAGACATTTCAGCCAGCGGAACGAGGCCGTTAATGCCATCCGCCATTTCAACAAATGCGCCGAACTCCGCCAATCGAACCACACTGACGTTCAACCGCATGCCGACGGTGTACTTCGTAGCAGCCTCGCGCCAGGGGTCGGGCGTGGTTTGTTTCAGCCCGAGAGAAACGCGATACCGATCCTTGCTGACTTTCAGCACGACGACGTCAATCTCGTCACCAGGCTGAACCACATCGCCAGGCTTGGTGACCGGCGTCCAGCGCATGTCGCTGACGTGCAACAAACCATGAACGCCTCCGATATCGACGAAGGCTCCGTAGTCCGTCAGGTTGCGCACCACGCCATGACATTTTTGCCCGGCTGACAGCGACGCCAACATTTCCTGCTGCGATTGCTTGCGCTCTATCTCAACCGCCAACCGACGGCTGACCACCAGATGCTTGTTGTCCTTGCCCACCTCGATGATCTTGCACCGACCGGATTGGCCAAGGAAGATGGAGATGTCCTTCACTCGTTTGGCATCGACATGCGATGCAGGCATAAACGCCCGCGCCTCACCGATCTGTACTTCGAGGCCGCCCTTGATCATGCCGACGAATTTACAATCGACGATCGCTCCCGCCGTCAGTTCTCCGGAGTCCGTCGAACTGCTGTTGGATTTCAGGATGGCGTGCAGCACTTGCGTGGCAAGATCGATGCGAACCAACTCAACGTCCACCGCAGCGCCGTTGTCGGGAACCTTGCCACCGTTGAACTCTGCCCGCGGCACCAACGCTCGATGATCCAATCCGACATCGATTAACACATCGTCGCCCTGCGATCCGACAACGCTACCGCGAAGGAGGGCACCGATCGTCGGAGCTGCTTTACTGTCTTTACCCCGCTCGAACGGGGAAGCTTGCTCCGTCGCGTCAACCGGAGGTGGCATGGTGGCCGGAGGCGGCTCGATCGGGTTGTTCGGTGCTGCGAATTCGTTCATCGACTCGGCTTTCGAAGAGCCTTTGTGTACGCCCGCGGCGACGGAAACCCGCCCGCGACGTGGAACGCACGACGGGCACGAATAAGAATCAGACGAGCAAGCCAACACCACTGCCCAAGCAAGCGTGACCTCGACGGCCCTTCTTGCCACGCCGTTCTCGCGATAGGCCCCTCGACCGGCACGGCGCCAACCGGATACTCACAACCAATTTCTACCGCCTAACTCGCCCAAAGTCAAACCAGCACGGCTGCCAGCGAGCCCGATCCGGGCGATCTGCGATTCCGATGCCGAAACATGGATTCGCGATTCGTCCCCTCGTAGCGGGCGCCCAACCCAGATGACCCATAACTGACACCCCCAGCGTCCTGCAAGGATGGGCGCGCCGTACGGTCCGGGCGCGGCGGGTACATGTCGCGACGACCGTAACGCACATTCCCCGCCCGCCCATGCAACGTTGGCCGCGCTCACAGAAGGCACACAAGAAGAACAGCCGATGACGGATCAGTTGATCCGCCACCGGCTTGAAGCGTCGCGTCCGAAAGAAAGTCGCGTAGTGAGCTTAGTAAGCACTGAACAGGATGTTGTCGTCGCCCTTCGCCGTCGGGCCGGCGTTCGCGTTGATCTGTCCGGTCCCTTCGACGTAGATCCAGCCGATCGTGGGACCGGTGAGGTCAGACACGCCCTTTTGCCCCTTGCCGTCGCCGACCTTGAGCAGGGGCACGGCGATCAGGTACGGTCCGTACTTGTATTGAGTCGTCTTGGTTGCGTTGGTAGCACCCGCGTCGTCCGTGAACTGCGTGAGCTGGGCCTCGAATGTGGTAGCCAACGGATACGTCCCGTTGTGCTCTGCTGCGTACATGTCGAGCGCGTTTCGCAACACGTGCAGGTCGGCCCGCAGCGCGCTCTGCCCCGCCCCGGCAGCACCTCGGCTGATCCTCGGGACCGCGATGGCGGCTATGACTCCGATGATCACGATCACAATGACCAATTCAACCAAACTAAAGCCCGCTTTTTTGATCCGTGTATTCATCGTCGAAAATCCCCGTGTTCGCGTTGTTCCACTGTCTTACGCCACTCCCGTATCGACGCGATGACGGGCGCGCTTAATCAACTTTCTTTCCAGATCGTTTTCCTAGTTTTCGATGACCGATAAAGACGCAACGTCGCTGGGACACTGAAATTTAGCGCCGGTTCCGGTGATGCTGGTCAGTTCACAATCGTCCAACGTGTCGCCCACCCTCAACCATCGATCGTCGACAATCGCGAACGATCCGCGTTTCCCGATGAGCGTTCCGGTCAATCGGTGGGTCGCCTCAAACTTCTCAGCGGTCATGACGGCGATCGCGCGCTGTTGCCCCCGCCCACTCGCGTCTCCCGATGGGTCCTGTCTTGAGGCCAGCAGCACCTCACGAACCACGTCCGACGCAGCAAACAGGTCGCGGTCGCCACCTAAGCCGATCAGCGGCGACGACGTCGGAAACGGCGCTGCCGCAACCGACACCGTCGCGTCAGGCAGCGCATCGACACCCAACGCCGTCAGCGGACGCTCGTTGGTCATCGCGGCTGACACGGGTGAAGGACCGGCACTTAGTCGCTCGATGAGCAACGCGAGCCCGCAAAGCCCCAGAACCGCCGCGTAAGCAGTTTTCTTATTCCTTGCCACGAGTGCGCCCAATGCTCCGAAACGCGCCTTACTGCAACGCTGAGTAGAAGCTCAACGTCATGTCACTGTGACGAATTACGTCGAGCTGGTTCATCTCCGTCATCGTCTGCTCAAGCTTGACGTAGGTGATGTCCGCCCAAAACGAGCAATCTTCAAATGCCTGAAAGAACCGCAAATGGTTCGAGAAAGTTCCTACGGTCCGAACGCGATAGCGGTGTTCCTGTACGTTCGGATAAAGTACTGTGGAGATTGGTTCCACTTGTACGAACTTCACATTGCTCGCATTGGCAAGCCCGGTAATGGTCTGAAGGTCTTCATCAATCGGCGACCGTGTCGGCAGGTGACCTTTCTTTTTCGCATCCACCAACAGCGTCTTGCGCATCGTGCGTGATTGCGCCAGCGCGGACTGCAGTTGTTGCAGGTCCGCCTGCTCTTGTGCCACATCGGCGGCGACGGCGTCGATCTGACTCGACGCGGTGTCCGGTTTGAAGAACGCATACCAGCTAATCGCCCCCAGAAGCGCCACCGCCAAAGCGCCTCCGCAGCCGTCGATGAACCAAACGGATCGCCGATTCGACATGACCAACCCCTTTACCAACGACAAAGAATCCGAAACCGGACCGCACTCGCGTCGAACACCGGCGCGTCACTCGCACGCGTCAGCACGACTTCCGTAAACACGCTCGCCGTCTTCAGCCGCGACATGAAGTCATAGAGATCGCGGTATTCGAGGGCGAATCCGTCAAGCGCCAGCGCCCGGGGCGCCTCCAGCGTCACCACCGTGTTCTTCTTTGGCGCATTCGGGTCCGCCGGCTTCGACGACGGTTTGGGTCTGAGATCTCGGTCACCGGGACGAGGCGCGGTCGGTTCGGTCGCCACCGAGACAAGCCACATCTTCTCCGGCAACGCTCTCGCCAACGTCTTCATCAGACCTGACCAGGATCGCTTTGCGCGCAGCGCGTCAGCACGGGCCGCCTGGGCTTCCAGGGTTCGTATCTCCGCACGCGCGCTGTTAAGTTCGGCGAGCGTCGTCTTGACGCTGCCTCGAATGTCGCTGCGTTCCGCGCGCAACAATCGAAGACGCCTCTGTCGCGAAACCTCCACGCCGACCGGAAACGCGCCGACCAGGCAAACAACCGTCACGATCAGCGCCCAAAGCCAAAGACGCCGTTTGCGCAGTCTCAACTGCAGGACCGGCTCGGGAATAAGATTGACACCGATCATCCCGATGACTCCGCCTCGATCGCCAGCCCAATCGCGCACGCGAAAGCACCCATGGATCCACGAAACGACGTGGGGGCACGCAAAACAGCCGACGGTCCTTGCGCGATCGTGTCGAGACGCAACACCCCCACCCCGAGCCGGGACGAAAGGTAACGGTCAAGCCCGATCAGTTCCGCACCGCCTCCGACCAGAATCAATTCGCCGGCGCTGCGTTCGGTGTAACATCGCATCGCGTATTCGTAGGACCGTTCGATCTCGCAAACGGCACTTTGCAAATCGGCGTTCAAAACACTGCGTATCATAGACGCGATCTCGATCGAATCCGCTTCGGCGTCGTCGATCCCAATCCCGTGGTCCCGCTTGTGAACTTCAGCCGCCTCGATCGACAATCCCAGCGCCTCAGCCACGGACTCGGTCCACCAATCCCCGCCGCGCCCCAGTGTGCGCACCAGAACCGGAACCTCATCCAAGACGATCACCAAGCGGATCATGCGATGCCCCACATCGAGAACCCCCCACACCGCGCGCGGGTCGGATGAAAAACCTCGGCGAACAACTGAACCCAAGCGGGCCAGCGCGCACGCGGTCGCGTCGACCCGAATGCAGTCGAACCCTAGCGACTCCGCGAGTTCGGTCGCCGCTTCGACCTGTGGCAAGTGGGTCGCAACTCCGATCGCCGTGGTTTGGGATCCGCGACAAGGCGGCAGTCGCCAGTAACTCGTCGACGCAGCATCATTCGGCGTGCTCATGATGCGGCCCATTTCCCATCGCACCGCGTCAGCGAACTTGTCCGGTAACCCCAACTCGCCTCGTGTCGGAACGTCCAGCGCGTGCAATTCCACTTCCGGAACACTCAAACCGCCAACCACCTTCCGGCCGTGATAATCCGCCTGCCGCATCGACGTTCGAATCCTCTGCGCAAACCCCTTCGATACCGAAGTCCCCACTTCACTTTCCCGTCGGGCCCACTGGGACACCCTCAGCACGGTCCACTGGTCGCCTTCGCGCTTCAATTGTGCCGTTCGTATGTGCCTCGGGCTGATGTCCAAACCAATGGGCGAGATCGCGGTTCGCCTCAGCGTGCTCTTGCTCAACAGATTGGCCATGGTGGACTCGCTCTTGCTAGTGAATGGCCGACGTCATGTCGAACATCGGCATGAACAGCGACACTGCCACGAAACCGACGACAACGCCCATAACGATCAGGATGGCAGGCTCGACGAGCTTGGTCACCGATTCGATCAACTCGGTGTTGTCCTCGTCGAGAATGTCCGCAACATACGTCGCAGCAGCGCCCAGTTGGCCGCTCTCTTCGCCGGTGTACAACGCATGGCAAATTGCAGGCGAGATCAACCCGGACGATTCCATCGCCCGACTGACCGACCCGCCAGACGAAACCTCCGACTCGATCTGGTCGTACAATTCCTGAAATCGACGATTCCGCGTGACACCGCGAACCAACTCGATCGCTTCCAACACGCCGACGCGCGCTTCGATCAACATGCCCAGTACGCGAAACGTCTCGCCCTGAATCAAACTCGAGATCAGACGACCTACAGCCGGAATCTTGGGCCCGGTATCAGCGATCCACTGTCGACCTCTCGCGGACTTCAACATGAACACCAGCGCGACGATCACCGCGATCGTGATGGGAACGATGATGTACCACCACGCTCGTACCTGCGTTCCCATTGCCAGCAAGAAGGCCGTCGACGCCGGAACCTCGACCCCAAGCGTGTCGAACATCCCCCCAAAACGTGGCATGACGAAAAACAGCAACACACCGACGATATGGATCGACAACGTGCTGAGCAGCGCCGGGTACGCCATCGTTCCCAAAATCTTGTTCCGCAACACCCGACGCTTGCCGACCACCTTCGCGAGTCGCGCGAACATTTCCGGCAACGTTGCGCTCGCTTCACCAGCGGCCACGATGGCACAATAGGCTGAATCGAACGTTCGCGGATGTTTTCGCAGCGCGATGGCCAACCCCTCGCCTTCTTCCAGGTCGGCGATGATGCGCTCAAGCATCCGAACGTGGGCCGGTTTCGTAAACTGCTTCGACAGCGAGTGAATTGCCGGTACGACACCGCTCCCCGCCGACAACAGCATCGCCACCTGCCGAGTGAAGGTCGTAAGCTGTCGAATCGGCAGGTGCGCTTTGTACACGTCGACGACCGACGAGTTACTGCCCGCACGCTTCGTCGCGCCGGATTGCGGAACGATGCTCGTGACAAACAGGCCCTGATCGCGCAGCACGCCGGTCGCTGCGTTCACGTCCATCGCGTCGATGCTGTCCATGACAGCTTTGCCGGATCGATCAACGGCCTGATACTCTAGAATCATGCGGGCACCTCAGCGTCTGCATGTTCCGTGTCGCGGCTCTCCGACAGGAATAGTTCCTCGCCGGAATTCGTCTCATCGCCGCCCGAAGCGCAATGGGCTTCGCACGCTTCAGCTCGCGTCACACGGAGAACTTCTTCCAGCGTCGAATCCCCGCGGTCGACGACATCCAACGCCTTGTCACGCAGGCTTCTCCACCCTTTCTTGATGAGATGGGATCGAATCACGGATTCGCCGGCCGACTCTTGTATCAGGCGTTGCAACTCGGCATCGATCGTCATGATCTCGTAGATACCGATCCGTCCTCTGAACCCCGTCATGTGACATTCACGGCAACCTTCACCACGTTGGAACAGCTTGCTCGTGCGGTCCTGCCACCCAACCGTCTTCAGAAGCTGGTCCGGTGGGTAGTAGGACGTCTTGCACGACGGGCATATCTTGCGAGGTAGGCGCTGCGCGATGAATCCGATCACCGATGACGCGATCAGGTACGGCTCGACCCCCATGTCCAACAGGCGAGCGACCGCGCCGGGGCAATCGTTCGTGTGCATCGTTGACAGCACAAGGTGGCCGGTCAACGCCGCCTGAACCGCGACCCGCGCAGTGTCCGCGTCACGCATCTCACCGATCATCACAATGTCCGGGTCTTGTCGCAGGATCGATCGCAGCGAGCGGGAGAACGTCAGCCCCACACCCTCGTTGACTTGAATCTGCGTGACCATGGGAAGCTGGTACTCGACAGGGTCTTCCACGGTGACGATGTTTTTCGACTCATCGTTGAGCAGTTCCAGCGCTGAATACAACGTCGTGGTCTTGCCGCTTCCGGTGGGACCGGTCACCAGCATGAGGCCATACGGTGTGCGCAACATGCGCTGGACCATTTCGAAATCCTCTCCCAAGAGTCCGAGGTCTTCGAGTTCGAAGCTCAGATTGCTCTTGTCCAGGATTCGAATCACGATCTTCTCGCCCAAGATGGTGGGCATGCTGGACACGCGCAGATCGATCTCGCGCCCGTCCGCAACCAAGTGCACGCGCCCCTCCTGTGGCAGCCTCTTTTCCGAGATGTCCATCTTGCCGATGACTTTGATGCGCGACACGATTTGCCCGTGGATGCCTTTGGGCGGCTTGAACAACTCCCGCAGTTGACCATCCACGCGATATCGAATGTGCGTCGTCTGTCGGTCGGGTTCGATGTGGATGTCGCTCGCACCGTCGCGCATCGCGGTCAACACCACCAGATTCACGAGATTGATCACCGGGCTCCCCTCGACCATCTGGTCGAGATCGGTAACACCGGAATCGTCGGTCGTCTCGATTTCCTCGATCTGAACGTCGCTCTCTTCGATTGACGCCATAAACGAGTCGACCGTGACTTCCTTGGTTAAATACTTCTGTTGAAACTCCGCGAGGTTCGCTTCCAGGACCAGCACAGGACGCACCTGGCAGTGCGTCAGGTCTCGAAGCCGATCCAGCGTCGGAAGCGACTGCGGATCGACCATCGCCGCCGTCAGTTCATCGTGAACGCGAAACAGTGGAAGAATCTTCAGCCGTTCCGCTTCCTCCTTCAAAACACACTTGGTCACCTTGGGGTCGATCAGCCCATGACGGAGGACGCAGCCCTTGACTCCCAGACGTTTGCCCAGCGCGTTCACCAGCGCGGTCGACGTGATCGCGCCGATGTCGATCAGATTGGCGCCGATCTTTCCGCCGCCGCTCTTCTGCTGCGCAAGGGCTTCGTCGAGTTGCTCTTTGGTGATCAGTTGGTCGTCAACCAACTGCTCGCCGAGTTTGACGCTCTGTCCGATCATGGCTTACAAGAAACTCCTCACCGCCGCGTCAACGTCCTCAAAAAACTGGAACCGATCGCTCAGCCCCGTCAGTTCCAAAATCTCTCGGCAGGTCGCCGTCACGCCCGCCAATTTGAGCTGCTGACTGCGGGCGTTAAGCTCATTCCCCGCAGTGACAAGCCCCTCCAAGGCCACGCTGTCCATGAACCCCACTTCATCCATGGCGACGACCACACGCGGGTTGGTCCCGTTGACGTACGACAACAAGGCCTGCGAAAACGCCTCCGCGCCATCGTCCGCGAGCGCGTCCTGCGGAGCGCACACTTCCACCGTTCCCACCGTCCGGCGATCGATTTTCATGGCCTTACCCCCAGGCGCGACCCCGAACAACCGACGCGCGCCTGCCCCATCAACTTACGACGACTCACCCGTTTCCAGCCGCCCCACAGACGTTACCGGTTACTCCGTGGGCGACGTCGGATCGTCCGCAAGGTGCAGCGTCGACACGGACGATCCAATCTCACCAAAAGCCACCGGATTCCGCTCGTACATCCGCAGGAGAAGCGCTCGAAATGTCTGACTCAAATTGGGATCGACGACGGTGCCCTCTTCCTCTTCCAGAATCGCCATGGCCTTTCGCCATGAGAACGCGTCGCGGTACGAGCGGGTCGTCGTCAGCGCGTCAAAGATGTCAGCCACCTGAATGATGCGCGCTTGAAGAGGAATCTCCTCGCCGCGCAGCCCCACGGGATACCCCTTCCCATCATAGCGCTCGTGGTGATGCAGCACACCGTCAACCGCGTCGCGCATGTGCGGATTCTCGCGAACGACCTCATAACCACGAAGCGGATGCTCCTTGATGTGCTCGAACTCTTCCTGCGTCAGCTTACCCGGCTTCTTGAGAACCGAATCACGAATCCCGATCTTCCCCACGTCGTGCAGCAAGGCCGACCATTCCAAAGCACGCAGCGCCTCGAAATCAAACCCGATCTCCGTCGCGAGAAGTTTCGCGTAGTAACCAACGCGGTTCGAATGTCCCGAGGTATACGGGTCTTTTTGATCGACCGCGCTCACCAGCGTGCGAACGGTGTCCATCGACACCTGCTGCAGTTCACCGAGCAGCCGAAAGTTGCGAATCACGTCGCCACAAAACGACGAGAGCGAGTCCATCAGCAACATATCGCCGGATTCCCATCCTCGCGTGCCTCTCGCCCGTAGCATGACCAGCGCACAGACCGCATCGTCACCGGCAAACAGAGGCGCAACCAACGCCTGATCCGTCGGCAACGGGAAGCGGTCAAGAGGATCCCGCGAATCATCCACCTCGTTCGCCACGCGCACCGTGCGTTCAGTCAGTGATTCGTTGACGGCTCGCACGACCCAGCCCGGCATGGTTTCCATGTCACTGTCGACGGCGCGAAGAGCGCGGTTTTCCGCATCAACCACGCCGAATTCCGTCTCCCGGAAGATTGTCTTGAGACTCTCAACCAACAACGTCACCACTTCGTTCTCGCTACGGAGCGACAGCAGGCGAGGCGTCAGGTCGAACACGATGCCAACGTGTTCGTAGACCCGCAAGACCTCGTCAGCCATCCCCTGATGCTCGCGAAAAATCTGCGTGACCTGATCGAGGACCGCGGTGAAGGCGTCATCCAACCGGCGATCGCTGACGGTCGTGTCCATCGAATCGCCGCCGTCGCCTCGAACGAAAGCCCGAAGCGGTGACAGCAACTCCGCCGCGCGGACGCGAGCTTCGGTCGCACTGTCTCCACTCATCGATGAGTCAACCATCAGCCGATGCTCCCGTCGACGCAATCTTGCCCGCCCCCCGACCGACCAGTTCCTTCTCGATCGCCGTCACCAATCGCGACGGCGAAAACGGCTTGGGGTGAACGGCGATCCCCAAAGGAGCCATGTCGTCCGCGATGCTCTGCTGGTCGCACCGCGAACTCAGAATGATCATGGGCACGTCCACGCCGGATTCCTCGCGCAACCAGTGCGCCAGCGTCACGCCGCTCATGTGAGGCATGTTCACATCCGAGACGACAAAATCGAACGAGCCGGACTCCAATTGCTGCTTCGCGACCAGCCCGTCACACGCTTCGCAGACCTCATGCCCGTTACGCCGCAGCCAAATCGACAGGATCCGCAGCATGTGTGCGTCGTCCTCGGCTATCAGAATTCGCGCCATCAATCAGCCTCCGTTTTGTGCTTCCACGGGCGTCGACGCCGCGTGCGATCCGGACACCGGCAGGTGAACGATGAACGTCGCCCCATTTCCCTTTTCGCTCATCAGCTCGATGCTTCCACCGTGTCGGCGCGTGATTTCCAACGCCGTCGACAGCCCGATCCCCGTTCCTTCGATGTCGCCCACGTCAGACGAAGACCCGCGTTGGAACTTCTGAAAGATTCGTTCATGATCGTCCGCGTCGATACCGATGCCATCGTCCTTCACCGATATCAAAAGCTCGTCATCCGTGGACTGACACCCCACAACAATCGAGCCGCCCTCCGGCGTGTACTTGAGGGCGTTGCCAAGCAGGTTGTTGATCACGACCGCCAGCTTGTCCCGATCGCCTTGGATCACCGGCAGCTTCGACGCAAGCGACACCTGCATGTCAATCTTCTTGTTCTCCGCAAGGCCGCGCACATCTTGAACCGCGTCGGTCAGCAACGTCCGCACTTCCACGTCGTCGATGTGCAGCCGGATCGTGCCGACCTCCATTTGAGACATGCTCAACACATCTTCGATCAGCCGTCCCAACCGCCGGGTTTCCTTCGTGATGACGTTGTAGCATTCCGTGATCACCGACGGATCATCAAAGACGCCGCTCGACAGCGTCTCGGCGTACGCCCGTATGTTCGTCAGCGGCGTGCGTAATTCATGGGTCACCTGCGAGACGAACTCGCTGGCTGAACGCTCCGCGCGAACCTGCTGGCTGATGTCCGAAATCATCACGACACACTCGCCGCGCCGCTGTCGGCGAGAGAACGGCAACACGCGCACCCGATACGTCGTCGCACCCGCATCCGCCTCCATCGATACCGACACCGCGCTGTACGAGCCTTCACGATTCAACGCTCCGTTCACCACCTCAAGGATTGATTGCCCCGTCTCCCCACACGACAGGTCCCGCAACAACGGTCGATCACCCGACTCCGACGAGATATCCATCAAGCGCTGTGCCGCCGGGTTCGCATACGCCAGCACATTTCCGTTACAGACGTACAACAGCCCGTGCGGAATCAGATCCACCACGTCCGCCAACTCGCCGCGCCTCGAGTTTTGCAACGCCTGTTTCAATTCCGTCGACGCTGACGAACGCTTTTCCGCCACCGACAGCTTATGGAGCACGTCGACCAGACGATTCCATTGCTCCGCCACCGTGCTCGACGCATCCGACAAGCGTAGTTGATCAAGCTCCGACTCGATCTGGTCGCCTCTCGCCATCAGGTTTTCAGAAATACACGTGACCGCCCGGAAATGTCGCCGCATCAGGCGGTAAAGAACCAAAAACAACCCCGCCACCAGAACCGTCGTCACGCCCGTGCCAACCGTCAGAACGCCCGACACAACCGGCAACTCCGACGCCAAAACGCCCTCCACGTATCGACCTTGTTCACGGTCATCCCCGGGACGCGAAATGATGCATGACACCGCCACAGGCATACGAAACGCCCGACGCTGCCCGGCTCCGTCGGGGGTCGGTAACGATTTGATATCACGTGCAGCCGGACGCCCCGAACCCAAGTCCACAACAGCCGGACGCGGCTTGCCGATCTCCGGGGGGTCGATCGACGCAACCACCGTGTCATCGGCGTCCACGACGCGCAGTTGCTCACACCGGTGGCTGTACGCATACGCCCGCAAGATACGTTGAAGTCCGCTCGCGTCGGACGCGTCGGTGCTCGCCAGTGCGGTCACCAACAACTCAAGCGAGACATCTTGCTGTTTCTCAACCCGAGCGACCATCCTGCGGCGTGTTTCGCGAACGGTGACGAAATTCGTCGCGCACAGGCTGAGCAGGATCAGCGCGACCATCGAGATCCCCATCCAGCGGGGAATCTCCTCAGCCGTCCAAAAACGCTTGATCTTGCTCCAATGACTCGACATCGACGCTCACCTCCCCAAGATACGATCCGCTGCGCACGCTGACCGCCGTGACGATTGACGACGCAACGATCCTCAGGCCTGATCGTGTTATCGTTCGCACCACCGCAACGCTTAACTCTCGTCAACATCTCGCAAGTTCTAGGACCAAGGTTTGGCGTCCGATCTTCCCCACACCACGCCAACGACCGGTAAGCCGGCGAAACGCGCCACCACCCGCCGCAGCGGCTTGTCCCGATCTCCAATCGTCGATTAAACTGGTCACGCCCTGATTCACGCGACGGACGACAGGGTTCGCACCACCGGCGACTTGAATCGCGCGGCGGGCGACGTGATCCGCTAGCGACGAGGAACCATCCATGACAACACCGAGCACCCGCACCCAACTGCCTCTGTCCGAGCACACCCCCGCACCCTACACAGGCCCCAGCCGCGACGAGATTCTCGCTCTGCGGAGGCAATACCTCACACCAGCGCTGCTGACCATGTACCGCGACCCCATCTGCCTTGTCGAAGGTAAGATGCAATACGTTTGGGATGAATCCGGAAAACAATACCTCGACGCGTTCGGCGGAATCGTGTCGGTGTCCGTCGGACATGCCCATCCCAAGATCGTCGAACGCGTCCGAGAACAAGTAGGCCTGCTGACACATACCACCACCATCTACCTCCATCCCACCATAGGCCGATATGCAAAACTGCTTGCCGAGCACTTTCCGGAGTCCAGCGATCTGAACACCACGTTCTTCACCAACTCCGGCTCCGAAGCGAACGACGTCGCCGTCATGATGGCCCGCGTGGCGACCGGTTGTTTCGACGTCATCTCCCTTCGCAACGGCTACCACGGCGGCGGCCAGGCAACCATGGGAGTCACCGCAGCGGCGAACTGGAAGTTTCCCATCCCCCACGGCTTCGGCGTTCACCACGCCATACCAGGTTATTGCTACCGTTGCCCCTTAGGGCTTGAATATCCGAGCTGCGACGTGCGTTGCGCTCGCGACGTCGAAGACAAAATCCGTTACGAGACCGGCGGGCAAGTTTCCTGCTTCATCGCCGAACCGATCCAAGGCGTTGGCGGCGTGGTGGATCCGCCGCCGGAATACTTCAAGATCATCTACGACATCGTGCGAGAACACGGCGGACTCTGTATCGCCGACGAAGTGCAAACCGGATGGGGACGCACCGGCGAACATTTCTGGGGCTTCGAAAACTATGATGTGACCCCGGACATCGTCACGATGGCCAAGGGCATCGGAAACGGGACCCCGCTGGGCGCGTGCACCACCAAACCCGAAATCGCTCAGGTCATGACCCAGCGACACCATTTCAACACCTTCGCCGGAAACCCCGTCGCCATGATCCAAGGGTTGACCACGCTCGAGATCATCGACCACGACGACATTCAGAGCAACGCTCGCAAGGTCGGGACGCATCTCAAGCAACGTCTCGTCGATCTCGGCCAACGGCACCCGCTCGTCGGCGACGTACGTGGCAAGGGATTGATGCTCGGTGTTGAACTCGTCGAGGACCCCATCGCCAAAACGCCGGCCACCGAACTCACCGCCGACCTGCTCGAACGAACCAGGGAACGCGGGCTTCTGCTGGGCAAAGGAGGGAGTTACAACAACGTCCTGCGTATCACACCACCTATGTGCATCAGCACGGACGATGCCGATTTCCTCGCGGACTGCCTCGACGATGTTCTGACCGATTTGGAAAAACAGATGGCTACGTGACGCTGACTGCAAACCAATCCCGAAGGTGGCCTGACCAAGAAGCGAACGATACACTGTGTTGTGATGACACTCGAATTACGTCCATTCGAACTCGCCTTCGCCGCCAACGTCTGCTCTTGGGTGCAAAGCAACCGCGACCTGCTGTGGCTCGCCCCAAGGACCGAACCGCCCATTTCCGATGCAAAGGTTCTGGCGTGGCATCATGATCGATGTACACCCATGCTGCTGTTCGAGCTTGGCGACGACGAACCCTGTGGCTACGCCGACATCAATCGCATGAAGGTGCAAATCGACAACGTCTGGTTGGGTCACATCATCATCGCACCGTCGCGGCGACGGCGTGGATATGGCGCGCAATTCGTCCGCCTGCTTCTTGAGGCAGCGTTCGCGGACTCGAACACAACGATGGTCTCTCTGGTTGTATTTCCCGACAATGTCGCCGCGATACGCTGTTACCAGAATTGTGGATTCCGCCTGACCTGCAACGAGTACCACCGATTTCGGGATCCCCACGCACGTCAACGAATGCTCCGCCTCGATCTTCGGCGAACACGCTGGGAGAAATCGGCATCGGCCGCGCAACCCGTGCGCGACGCATCGGCAATCTCTGCCGCTAGCGACAATCCCCATGAACCCCATTCAGCAAGCTGAACCAAGCCCCGCCAGCCGCGACATGCCCACAGGTTACCTCGCAGACGTGTCGCTCGTCGGGTTGGGTTCCAACACCGCAAACGCCCCGTCCAAAACTCCGGACACAATCGACTGAAGGCCCTGCTGGATGTTGCTGCCCGCTGCCGACCTGAACTCCCTGCCCAGCGTGCCATTGCACACGCTGATCGGTAACAGCCCGGCGCTGCCCAGCAGCACCGCTGCTCGCACCGCTCTTCGCGTCCACTGACCTCGCCGCATCGTCTCGCTCCAACATTCCGAACAACCAAACCACCCAAACATCCACTTGATCGTTGTATCGGACGGAAGGGACGGAATTCAGTAGCGAAGGCGTCGGAAGATACGCGCATCAATCAGCACGGGCGCAGCGATTGCGCCGTCTCGGCTGACGACGGCGCATGGGATCGACGCGTCATTGCATCGCGACGGCACGCATCACCATTCTTGTCCCAGCCACCACCAGCAACACTGCGAACGCCGCACGCACCAGTCGCACCGGTAGAACGTGCGTCAGTCTCGATCCGATCACCGAACCGATCACCGCCGCCGGCGCAAGACAAGCTGCCAGTGAAACAGGCGTTTGCCATCGCAGTTCGGGATGATTGACCGTGATGGCAGCCAGCTTGGCGCTCGCGCCCGCAACGCTTAGGAGCACGATCATCGCGGACGAGTTCGCGATCGCCGTGCGAATCCCAATGCGACAAACCCGCCGCTGGAGAGGCACCGCGACAGCCCCGCCCCCCACGCCGAGCAACCCCGACACCAGCCCCGTAGGCCAACCCACCAGCACCGCCACCCGCCACCAAGGCGTGTTGGAATCCCTACCGACCGACTGCTCGACACTCCGTCGCGAGCTACCGAGTAATCGTCCGAGCTCACGCCCCGCCATCAAGAACAAGAACACGCCGAAAACACCCGTCAGGTAGTTCGATCCCGCTCCACGGAACACCGGCAATTCACTCAGCAGAACGCCAACCCCCGATGCCATCACCGCCGACGGCAGCAGCGTCAGCACAATTCGCGAGTTCATCGCGCCCGCACGACGATGCTGCATCACCGCCGGAACAGCTACGAAAAACGCCGTCATCAACGCTGCAGCTTGGTACACATGCTGCTGCGGACCGAGTAGCTCCGTCATGCTGGGGATCACGACGATGCCGCCACCAATGCCCAACAGTCCACCCAGAATCCCCGACGCGAATCCGATCCCCGCCAGCCACAAAGTATCCAACCGGAGTTCCTTAAAGTTGTGCGGACTCTGGACCGCCTCGAACACCTTCCGCGGCCAGCCGTGAGGATAGCCGTGCCCCGGCACGTCCGATAGCCCCGAAACCGAACCAAGCCACGCTGAATCGCGGGTTCTCACACGCGGGCGACCGGCACACTTGAAGTGCAACTGTGTGACACTTTGTCCTTTTTGCCAGCAAAAACCACTTGTATTTATCGGCGAGAGCGTGTAATCCTAGTTCAGTAGCAAGAAGCCTGTGGGGGGTGGCGAGCCGTCTTTC